>CAMBZO010000319.1 GCA_945872195.1 Akkermansia muciniphila
ATCCTGATCCTGCTCTTCCCGCCGCTTCCCAAGCTTTGCCTTTCCTGAATCTTCGGGCGGTTCACACATTTAGTTTGCCCCCGCTCCGATCCGCTGGCGTTATCTGCCCGAGTTTTCCGGCGTGGCAAAGTCCGCGTCATTGGCAGCAACACAGTTTCCTCATCATGGACAGTCTCCTCATCAAAGGCGGCGTCCCCCTCCACGGGGACGTGCAGATCAGCGGCGCGAAGAACGCCGTGCTCCCCATCATGGCCGCCACACTGCTCACCGCCGAGCCGTGCGTCCTGCGCAACGTGCCCGACTTGAGCGACGTGAAGTTCATGGGCCGCATCCTCGAATCGCTCGGCTGCACCGTGAAGTTCGACGGCGGCACGCTCACCGTGCAGGCCCACCGCATCAAGGGCCACGGCGACTACGACCTCATCCGCAAGATGCGCGGCTCCATCTGCATCCTCGGCCCGCTGCTGGGCCGCTTGCGCAAGGCCGACGTCTCGCAACCCGGCGGCTGCATCATCGGCACACGGCCCATCGACCTGCACTTGAAGGGGCTCCGTGCGCTCGGTGCGAAGATTGAAATCGAGGAAGGCTACGTCCGCGCCAAAGCCCCGCGCCTCGTCGGCACGGAGATCTTCCTCGGCGGCCGCGCCGGCCCCACCGTGCTCGGCACCGCTAACATCATGAGCGCCGCCGTGCTCGCCGAGGGCGTCACCATCATCGAGAGCGCCGCGTGCGAGCCGGAAGTCACCGACCTCGCCGCGTTCCTCAACGCGATGGGCGCGAAGATCCAAGGCGCGGGCAGCCCCACCATCACCATCACTGGCGTGAAGGTGCTGCACGGCGCGGAGCACGAAGTCATCCCCGACCGCATCGAAGCCGCGACCTTCGCCATCGCCGCCGCGATGACCAACGGCGAGATCACCATCCACGGCGCAAAGCCCGGCCACCTCACCGCCGTGATCGACAAACTCCGCGAAGCCGGCGTGAAGGTGGAGCGCAGTGGCGCAGCCCTCGTTGTCAAACGCGGCGCGACGCTGCAGCCCGTGGACGTGACCACGCTCCCTTACGCAGGGTTCCCCACCGACGTGCAGGCGCAGATGATGGCGCTGATGTGCCTTACGCCCGGCATCAGCATCATTACCGAGCGCATTTTCGAGAGCCGCTTCGGCCACGTCGCCGAACTCGGCCGGCTCGGGGCGGACATTGCCATCGAGGGGCCGAGTGCGATTGTGAAAGGCGGCAAACGCCTCAGCGGCGCGCCGATCATGGCCAGCGACCTCCGCGCCAGCGCCGCGCTCGTGCTCGCCGGTCTCTCCGCGAAGGGCACCACTCAGGTCAACCGCATCTACCACCTCGACCGCGGCTACGAGAAGATTGACGCCAAGCTCAAGCAGCTCGGCGGGCGCATCTCGCGGATTCAGGAATAGCAGTGGAGCGCCGGAGGCCAGCACTCCGGCTCACCGTTGAATCACCCGCAGCGGGCTGGAGAAGTCGTCCGTCCACACGCCCACACGAGGATTTTCCTCCAACGGCGACCAGCGGGTGCGGCGTTGAAACCCCGCGAGCCCCTCCGCGGTGCGCGCCATCACCACCCAGTGTGATTGCTCGCGCCCGGATGCAAACTCCGCCTCCATCAGCGACATGTCATCGCAGCCCAGCGCGACGAGTCGGAGGTCCTCGGCGAGGTTCGCCAGCACCGGTTCGAGATCGAGGTAACGATTCGAGATGTGGAACGCGAGCATCCCGCCCGGCGCGAGCTTGCGCAGGTAAAGCTCCACCGCCTCGCGCGTGATGAGATGCACCGGGATCGCATCCGAGCTGAACGCGTCGAGCACCAGCAGATCGTAGCCGCCGTCCACCGCCTCGCGCAGCCGCAGCCGCGCATCCCCCTCCACGAGGCGTGTCTCCGCTGCCGCCGAGCGCGCGAGGTAGGTGAAGTAATTCGTGTCCTGCGCGATGCGCAGCACCGACGGATCGATGTCGTAGAAAGTCCACCGCTCGCCCGCCTGTGCATATGCCGCCATCGAGCCCGCGCCCAAGCCAATGACGCCTATGCTCCGGGACGACGTCGTCTTCTCCCTCTCCCCCACCGGGGCAGAGGGCCGGGGTGAGGGGCTGGCGGCAACAGCAGTTCCACCCCGACCGAACACCGCAAACACCTCCCCGAGTGGTCCCTCGCGATGATAAAACGTCAGCGGCTCCGCCGCGCGCGCCGGGTCGAGGAACTGCCGCCCATGAATTGTCCTGCCGTGGACAATTTGCCGCGCGTCGCCGTTGGGCGACAACGTCACGCGCGTCACACCGAAGAAGTTGCGCTCCACATGAAGCGTCTTGCCAAAGCCGCCGGTGAAGAACGCGCCACCGAGAAACAGCGCGCCCAACCCGAGCGCAAACCGGCGCGTCGAATCCACGAGCAGGAAGCACAGGATCAGCGGCAGCCCGAAGATGACGAGCGATTGGATTTGCGGAGCGAGGAGTTTCGCCGGCGGCAGCAACGCAGCGAGCAAACCGGTGAGCACGGCAAGCCCGAGTGGCCAAAGAACGTCAGGAGTGCGAATGCCCGCGTCCGCAGCATCTTTCTGGCTGAGGGTTGGGGTTGCGGATGTGGGCGGCCGCGCTCCACCGCGCTCCCGCAGCCAGCAAGCGGCCATCAGCGCGAGCGGATACTCCACGATTGAGTTGAACAGCAGCGGCGCGAGCAGCGTGTTGAACAAACCCCCCAGCACGCCGCCCAGCGACATCCACAAATAAAACTCCGTCAACCGCTCCGGCTCAGGCCGGTCCGCCGCCAGCCGCGCGTGGCAGACCATTGCGGCGATGAAGAACACGACGAGGTGAAGGCCCAGCACCAGCCACGCCGGCTCGCTCAACCCCGCGCACATCTGGTAAGCCAGCGCCAGCGCGCCGATGGGCAACGCCCGCGACAGCAGCCGTGGCGAAAAGAACTGCCGCCGCGCGAACACGAACACAAACGTCAGCAGATACAACGCGAGTGGCAGCACCCACAGCAGCGGCATCGAGGCGATGTCCGTGGTGATGTAAGTCGTCACGCCCAGCAGCAGGCTGGATGGCACTGCGGCGCAGACGGCCCAGTGGAGGCGGCGGTGAAGACTGATATTGGTAGGGCGGTGTGTCCCCACCCCGCCGTCGGACATCGGTTGCTCCATTGGCGTCTGCGGCGCCGCGAGGGCACCGCGCCCTACCTTCGCCCCGCAGGCGAGCACGAGCACGGGCATCAGCAGGAAGGCCGCAGCCCACAGCCACGCTTGTTCGCGCAGCGGCCAGTTCAGCTCGATGAACAGCGGATAACCCAGCAGCGCGGTGAAGCTGCCGAGGTTGCTCGCGGCATAGAGGAAGTATGGGTCGCGCGCGCCGTTTGCTGCGGACGCTGCGAACCACCGCTGAAGCAACGGCGTGGTGAGCGCCAGCACGAAGAACGCGGGGCCGACGTTCACGAGCAGTTGCAGCAACAACCACGCGGTGGGCCAGTGCTGCCAAGGCGCGGCGGCGCTTTCGTTCAGCCCGATGGGCAGCGTGGCCAGCGCGGCGAGCAGGAGGGCGAGGTGCGTTCCCATTTGCGCGCGCGCAGTGAGGCGGCCTGAAATCCAATGCGCCGCTGCGTAGCCCGCGAGGAGCATCGCTTGAAAGAAAACCATGCAGGTGTTCCACACGGCGGGCGCGCCGCCGAGCTGCGGGAGGACCAGCTTGCCGACCATCGGCTCGACCCAGAATAGCAGCGCGGCGCTCCAGAAAAGGGTGATGGCGAAGAGTGTGGTCACGCGGCGGACGCGCGGACTGTAGGCAGGCAGCGTGCGGCAGGCAAGGCGCGG
>CAMBZO010000320.1 GCA_945872195.1 Akkermansia muciniphila
GCGCGGGAGAACATCGACCGCTTCGCGCCCGTGAAGGCCAAGCGCATGCGCTTCACCATCAAGGAAACGAACAGCCTGGAGCCCTGCATAGACGAGCTGGAAGTCTTCGGCTCCGGCCCCGAAAACCTCGCGCTCTCCAGCGCGGGCACCACGGTCACAGCCTCTGGCAGCAAGGTATCCGCTGACCGCCACGAGCTGCGCTTCGTCAACGATGGCAACTACGGCAACTCGCGAAGCTGGATGTCCCACGAACCAGGCAAGGGTTGGGTGCTGCTGGAGTTCACTGCTGAGCACACCATCGAGCGTGTCGTCTGGGGCCGCGATCGCGAAGGCAAGTTTGCCGACCGCCTCGCCACTGATTACGTCATCGAGGTCGCCAGCGCGACGGGCGAGTGGCGCGTTGTGGTGGACGCGACGGACCGGCAGAAGTTCGACTCCGCAGCGCGGCGCACCGTGGCCTTCTCGACCAAGGGCCTCAGCGCGGACGAAGCAAAGCAGGCGGACGCGCTAAATCAGGAGAAGACCCGGCTCGAAGCCAAAATCAAAGCCGTGGAGAACGCGCAAAAGGTTTTCGCCGGCACGTTTCGCAAGCCCGACGACATCCGGCTGCTGAATCGCGGTGACCCGGAGCAGCCGAAGGACGCAGTCGCGCCCGCCGTCCTCAGCGCGCTCGGCGCATTAAAGCTGCCGCTCGACGCCGCCGAGCAGGACCGCCGTCGCGCGCTGGCCGACTGGATTGCCAGCCCGCAAAACCCGCTCACCGCCCGCGTGATGGTGAACCGCATCTGGCAAGGCCACTTCGGCACCGGCCTCGTCGAGACTCCGAGCGACTTTGGTCGCAGCGGGATGAAACCCTCGCACCCCGAGTTGCTCGACTGGCTGGCGGCAGAGTTCATCCGCAGCGGCTGGTCGGTGAAAGCGATGCACCGGCGGGTGGTGCTGTCGGCGGCCTACCGGCAAAGCGCGGCAATTGCGAATTCCGAGTTTCGAATTCCGAATGCCAAAGCCGTCACGGCGCGCGCGGACGCCAATTCGCAATCCGCAATCCGCAATCCGCAATTGCTCGACGCCGACGCGCGCCTTCTCTGGCGCTTCCCCGCCCGCCGCCTCGAAGCCGAAGCCATCCGCGACACGATGCTCGCGGTGAGCGGCCAGCTCGACCTGAAGATGTATGGGCGCGGCTACAACCTCTTCGCCCAGCGCGGCGGCCTGAGCGGCTTCACGCCCGTCGAGTCCTTCACCGGCGACGGACTGCGCCGCATGATTTACGCACACAAAGTCCGGCGCGAACGGGAGTCGGTATTCGGGGCCTTCGACTGTCCCGATGCCGGCCAGAGCACCGCGCGCCGCCGCGAGAGCACCACGCCCATCCAGGCGCTGAACCTTTTCAACAGCCGCTTCACCCTCGACCAAGCCGCCGCCCTCGCCGCCCGCGCGCAGCGCGAAGCCGGCGACGACCCTGCGAAGCAAATCGCCCGCGCCTACCAGCTCGCCCTCAGCCGCGAGCCGCGTGCTGAGGAACTCCTCGAAGCCGAACCCATCGCGCGCCAACACGGCTTGGCCACGCTCTGCCGCGCGCTCTTCAACAGCAACGAGTTCCTCTTCTTCCCGTGAAACAGGACTGCTCCGGCTGAGCCGGGCACGGCTCAAAATCTCCACCGCTCGCACTCCTCGTCCAGCTCCCGCCACGGGCGGCCCTTCAATTAGGACTTGGCGGCCCCAGCCGTTAGATGCGTTTCTTGAGATTCTCCTCCGCCACCATCCCGCGTAGAGGATGCAGTTGCAGCTCCATCCACATGGCCGCGCGGAAGGTCTCGCCCGCCGCAAGCACGATGACCTCGCCGGGTTGGGCGCGGGTGAAGGAGTTCGGCAGCGCGGTCCACGGCTCGAGGCAGTAGAACGGCGCGTCCGTCGTGCGCGACCACAACGCGCAATAGCGATGCTGCGGCGCGTTTTCCCAGTTGAGAACGATTTCCAGTTCGCTCGCCGGATCTACGAGCGTGAGTTCGGGCTTCGCGAACTCGCCGAGGAACAACGTGTGCGCGATGTCCTGCGCCACGCTGAGTTCGGACGCGGCTTGCGGCGTGGCGGTGAAGTGCTCGTGCCGCGCATCCGGCGTGAGGCGGTGGCACGCGGGGATCTTCACGAAGCAACGGTTCCGCTCGCTGCGCGGCGTGAGCGGCACTTGGAAGTAGGGATGAATCCCGGTGCTGAAGGGCATCGGCTCCGCGCCGCGGTTCTCCACCGTCTGCTCGAAGTGCAGCCGTCCGCCATCCAACCGGTAGGTCACGCGATGCACGAACGCGAACGGATACACCGCACGCGTCGCGTCGCTGTCCGTCAGTTCCATCGTCAGCGCCGACTCGGCGCGCGCGACCACGCTCCACGCCGACCGGCGCGCGAAGCCGTGCTGCCCCAACGCGAACTCGCACCCGCGCCACGCGTAGTGATGCTCGCGGCCCGGCAGGTGGTTGAAGCTGACCATCGGGAACAGCAGCGGATTCCCCGCCCACATCTCCTTCGGGTAACGGTCCACGACGGCCTGCTGGAAGTGCAACGCGTCCACGAGCCCGTGCTTGGCCGTGGGCCGCGCATAACGCAGCAGCCAGCCGCCGAGTTCGGGCGCGATGACGGCGAGCGCGCCGGTGGAGTCGGTGATCTGGAGGAGTTTGTCTTCGTGCATGGCAAAAGTCTTGGGGAAGCGGCCAGAAAGCGAGACCCGCGATGCTGCATCTCTCAGTCACCCTTGAGGAATTGCCGGTGAGCTGGACTCAGCTTCAGATTGTCAGTAGCGATCTTTTTGAGGATCTCGCGATTGGTGCTGACAACAGTGTGAAGCAGGTTCGTGGGCACGGCGGGGTTGGCGACGAGGTAGCGGTTGACGCCCCGAAAATGCTCTTGCTCGATGGCTTCGAGGACGGCAGGCGGGCAAGTGGGATTCCCGGCCAGTTCCAGCAGTGCCCGCTGCTCGGTGGAGAGAGGGAATGATTGCCACGAACGAGGCCCGAGTTTGAGCCGTCGCAGCGTGGCCTCGGCTCGTTCGGGATCGAAGATGGCGAAGCAGTTTGTCGGGCGTGAGTAGGAGCGCTCCATCCCGACCCACCATTCCGCCCGGACGTTTATCACTGGGGCCAGCCAACCAAGCGGCGGTTCCGGGACATAGCGAGGTGCGGCGAGCAGTCGGCTGCCGGTTGGGTTGTATCGAGCGGAACATGTGAGGACCTTCCGCCGCCAGTCGTAGGTCACCACAATGCGTGCATAACGCTCTGGGACGGTAGTCGTGCGGACATAAAGAAAGGAGGAAACTGGAAGTGGGTAGGCAGGTGAGGCAAACAACATCAAGCCGCGCTCGTAATGGTCCATCGGTGCGTAAGGCAATTCGTTGCCGCCCGCCCAAAGACCTGCGTCCACGGCGCGGATAGTCAGTCTCGCGCGCAAGGGGAAGCCTGACTCTTGGAACATTCGCAGCGCGAAAGACAATCGCGGACCGGTGCCAGCGGAGGGTCCGAGGGTGTTGGTCTCCCAGTCATAATACAGCACTTGCTCGCCAGTCAGGGGGTGCGAGACCGGTGCTGATTCCTTCACCACGGAAAGTTCAGCATCGGTTGGAAAGTGGTAGGCCAGTATCTCACCGATGGCCCGGTCGTTCCCATAGTTTGGGTTTGGATGCCAGCCGTTTGGAAACCCTTGGTTCGGTTCGATCCAGTAGGCGCTTTTCTCCAGTCCAACAAGGTTCATGCGGGACCGCGCAAACTCAGCTCGGAAGAACCCATCTTTGTCAGTGGTGACCTTGACGTTTGCTCTGGATACATGCGTAGGGG
>CAMBZO010000321.1 GCA_945872195.1 Akkermansia muciniphila
CTTCACCGCTGGCATGCACAGGAAGGCGATGGGGGCAAAGAAGCCGAAGATGGGAATGGCGGACAAGCCCATCACCAACTGCTTGGGGCGGCGGCGGTAAGCGGCGACCTCGAACCCTGCATAGATGATGCCAGCATAGACCACGAGCATGCTGAACCAACCGACGCCCGTGCCGAACATCCCGGCGATCATGCCGGGCTTCTTCGGCAGCCCGGGCTTCTCCGCTACTTCCTTCGGCTGCTTCCAGTCGCGCTTGGCGACGACCACCTCGGGTATGTTGATCTCCCCGCCCGCGCCGTTGGTGGCGGGTGCGGCGTCCTCGATGAGCAGTTCCACGAACTGGCGCATCTTCGGATTTTTCGCGAATTCCTTGAGCGTCTCTTGGGTGAAGTTGGTCCACGCCATCCGGGGCAGGAACTTGCCATCCGAATTCTTGATCACGACATCACTCTCCTTGGGGCTGATCGCCTCGCCCTTCACCGAAGTGCCGTCCTTGAACTTGAACTCCGTGAACTCCGCGGCGAGCGCCATGCCCGCTAGGCAGAGGAGTGCCGCCGCGAGTGCGCGTTGAAAAATGAGCCGTTGCATGGTGCGCGATGTTGACCAAAAGCCCGCGTCGGGCAAACAGAAAAATATGGGAACGGAGCCGGAAGTCAGATGACTCCTGACTTCTGCTTCCTCCTCCCAATTCCTGTATTGCGCCGTTTTGCGCCGCTCCCCTACGCTGACGGAACCTTTTGACATGAAAGTTTACATAGACGGGAAGTTTTACGACGAGGACAAGGCCAAGATCTCCGTGTTCGACCACGGCCTGCTTTATGGCGACGGCATCTTCGAGGGCATCCGCGCCTACCACGGCAAGGTCTTCAAGCTGAAGGAGCACATCGAGCGCCTCTACTACTCCGCCAAGGCGATCCTGCTCACCATCCCGATGACGCCCGCGCAGATGACCAAGGCAGTCTTGGACACCTGTCGGAAGAACAAGATCTCCGACGGCTACATCCGCCTCGTCGTCACCCGTGGCGTGGGCACGCTGGGCTTGAACCCGAACCGCTGCAAAGCCCCCTCCGTCATTGTCATCGTCGGCAAGATTCAGCTCTATCCGCCCGAGCTGTATGCGCGCGGCATGGACATCGTGACCGTGGCCACCACGCGCAACCTGCACAACGCCGTCAACCCGGCCATCAAGTCCCTCAACTACCTCAACAACATCCTCGCCAAGATCGAGGCCAACAACGCGGGCGTCGAGGAGGCCATCATGCTCAACTCCGACGGCTACGTGGCCGAATGCACGGGCGACAACATTTTCATCATCAAGGGCAACGAACTCCTCACCCCGCCGCTCTCCGCCGGTGCGCTCTATGGCATCACCCGCGCCACCGCGATGGACCTCGGCCGTGAGTTGGGTCTCAAGACAGGTGAGCCGAACCTCACGCGCTACGACCTCTTCAACGCCGACGAGTGCTTTCTCACCGGCACCGGCGCGGAGATCATCCCGGTGGTGAAGATTGACGGGCGCGTCATCGGCACCGGCCAACCCGGCGCGCTGTCGAAGCAGCTCATCGAGAAGTATCACGCCTTGACGAAGGTCAGCGGCGAGCCAATTTGACCGCAGCCTTCAACCACGAACTGATTCGCATGAACACGAAGTCCTTCCGCCGTGAGATTCTGATTGGCGTCGGGGGATTTGTGGCGGGCGTGGCACTTTCGGCGATGATGTCCAGATGGACAGTGCCGCGCCCGGGCGTCGTGGTTCGCAACATAGGCGCGAGTCACAACCACATCGCGAATATTAACCTCCCGCACACGGCCAACGTGAGTTTCGAGAATGAATTCGGCCTACTCACGGGCCAGGCACCGAAGCGTGTGATCGGCCCGCTTCCCAAGCCTCTGTTGTTTGATCTGCCCCGTCAGCAACCGTGGGTGGCTCCCTACGAGTTCCTGATTCAGCCTGTTCAAAAGCACTGACCCAACCAGTCCCAGTTTCCATTTTTCTTCCTGATGCTCTGCAACGCCTGCAAACAAAACGAAGCCAAGGTCCACCTGACCAAGATCGTCGGCGACAAGATGCAGAAGGTGGACCTCTGCGAGGACTGCTCGAAGGACAAGGGCGTGGACGATCCCACTAGCTACTCTGACTTGCTCATGGGCTTGAGCGCCGAGCCCGTCCCATCTGAACCCGAGCCCGCCGCCGAGCCAGGCGCGAAATGCCCCGCCTGCGGCTACTCGCAGGCAGACTTCAAGAAAGCCGGCCGCTTCGGTTGCTCCGAGTGCTACGACACCTTCGGCGAGGGTCTCGTAGTGATGCTCAAGACCATGCACAAGGGCACACGCCACACCGGCAAGGTCCCCGCCGCCCTCCACCAATCCCGCGCCGAGGCCCAGAAGGTCAAGCTCCTCCAGAAGCGTCTCGACAAGGCCATCACGGAAGAGAACTTCGAGGAAGCCGCCCAGTTGCGCGACGAGATCAAGCGGCTGAAATAGAAGCCGGTTCTGGGTTCCGAGTTTTGCGTTGGCGCACGACCGCGATTGACCCAACTCAGAACACAAAAATCAGAATCCAAAACCGACCATGACCATCCACGAATTCCTCGTCCCGCCCGCAGTCGCCTGCCAGCGCGCCGGCCCGCACGACCAGATCGTCATGTCCAGCCGCGTGCGGCTCGCGCGCAACCTGAAGAAGCATCCCTTCCCCTCCTGGGCTAAGAAGCCCGACCGCCTCCGCGTCCTCGAAGCCATCCAGCCCGCCGTCGAGACCCTCCCGCAGCTCGCCCCGCACTTCGCCGCCGCGATGGATGACCTCACGCCACTCGACAAGCAGATCCTCGTCGAGCGCCACCTCATCAGCCGCGAGCACGCCGCCAAGGGCGCCGGCAGCGGCCTCGTCGTCAACCAGGAGGAAACCCTCTGCGTGATGATCAACGAGGAAGACCACCTCCGCATGCAAGCGCTGCGCCCCGGCCTGCAAATCAAAGCCTGCTGGCAAGCCATTGACGACCTCGACTCCGCGCTCGAGCCCAAGCTCGATTTTGCCTTCACCCCCGAGCTGGGCTACCTCACCGCCTGCCCCACGAACCTCGGCACCGGCATCCGCGTCAGCGCCATGCTCCACCTGCCCGGCCTCGTCCTCGCCGAGGAGATCACCCGCATCATCAACGCCGCGAACAAGCTCAACTTCGCCGTCCGCGGCCTCTACGGCGAGGGCACCGAAGCCCTCGGCAACGTCTTCCAAGTCTCCAACCAGATGACCCTCGGCGAGTCCGAGCCGCAGATCATCGAACGCATCAGCAAGGCGCTCAACCAGATCATCGAAGAGGAGGAGAACGCGCGCCTGTTGCTGATCGAGAAGAAATCCAAGATCGTCTTCAACCACATCGGGCGCGCCTACGGCGTCCTCGCCAACGCGCACACCATCACCTCCAAGGAGACGATGAACCTGCTCTCCCTCCTGCGGCTCGGCGGAGAGCTGGGCCTCTTCACGAAGCTCGACCGCTCACTCACCGACGAGATGTTCCTCCTCACCCAACCCGCGCACCTTCAGCAGCAGCACACTGAGAAACTCGGCGCCGAGGAACGCGACATCCTGCGCGCCACCATGCTGCGCACGCGCCTCCGCGACATCCCGCGCCCGCAAGTGCCCGAGTGAAAAGCAGGCCCGCCGGGCCAGCGAGGTGAGGAGGCTACGGGACTAACGGCTAAACGACTTCGTGAAATCCTCCGCCGTGTTCGCCACGACTTTCTTCTCGTGGCGCGAGTTGGCGATGAGTTCGTTGAGCTTGTTCTCCCACGCCTGGCTGTCCATCGGCAGCTCGATGC
>CAMBZO010000322.1 GCA_945872195.1 Akkermansia muciniphila
CCGGTGCCTTTGTAGAGCGTGGGGAAATACTCCTCCAAGCGACGGCTGATGTAGTTCGCGTTGAGGATCGCATACTTCGTCGCCTCGGTGACGCCAGCGCCGCCCATGCAGGCGATGTAAACCCACGAGATGGGGAGAATGCTCGCGCTGCCCCACGGTGCGGCGCTCACGGGGCCGATGGGGTCTTCGCCACCGAGCGGGACAACGGGATGGTCCGGCAGGAAATCCACGAGATGCTCCGCCACGCCAATCGGCCCCATGCCGGGACCGCCACCGCCGTGCGGGATGCAGAAGGTCTTGTGTAAGTTCAGGTGGCAAACATCCGCGCCGATGAAGCCAGGCGAGGTGAGGCCGACCTGCGCGTTCATGTTCGCGCCGTCCATGTAAACCTGACCGCCGGCGTCGTGGATGATCTGGCAAATCTCGCGGATGGTGCCCTCGAAGACGCCGTGCGTGCTGGGGTAAGTGACCATGAGGCAGGCGAGGTTCGCGGCGTGCGCGGCGGTCTTCGCGCGGAGGTCGGCCACGTCAATGTTCCCCTGCACGTCGCACGCGACGGCGACGACCTTCATGCCCGCCATCACGGCGCTGGCGGGGTTCGTGCCGTGCGCGCTGTTCGGGATGAGGCAGATGTCGCGGTGCGCCTGGCCGTTCGTCGCGAGATACCTCGCGATGACCAGCAAGCCCGCGTATTCGCCCTGCGCACCGGAGTTGGGCTGGAGGGAAATGCCCGCGAAGCCCGTGATTTCGCCGAGCCATTGCTCAAGCTGCTTGAACAGCTCCTGGTAGCCGAGGGTTTGCTTGAGCGGCGCGAAGGGATGGATCTTGCCGAACTCCGGCCACGTCACCGGCAACATCTCGCTGGTGGCGTTGAGCTTCATCGTGCAGGAGCCGAGCGGAATCATCGCCTGGCAGAGTGAGAGGTCGCGGGACTCGAGCTTGCGCAGGTAGCGCAGCATCTCGGTCTCGGAGTGGTGGCGGTTGAAGACCGGCGCGGTGAGGAACGTGGAAGTCCGCGCGTGCGCCCCGTAGTCGCAAGCTTTAGCCTGCGCGTAAAACTCCTCCAACTTGAACGGCAGCTCAAACCCCGCGTTAAAGATGCGCACGAGCAATTCCACATCCGCCAAGTCCGTCGTCTCGTCGAGCGCGACGCCGAGCGTCTCCTTGCCCAGCACGCGGAAGTTGACCCCGTGCTTCTCGGCGATGGTGACGATTTCCTTGCTGGTGTAGCCCTTGAGCTGGATGGCCAGCGTGTCGAAGTAAGTCGTGGTGAGCACCGCGTGGCCGAGCTTCGCCACGCCCGCCGCGAGCAAGCGCGTGTGCCGGTGGACGCGCTGCGCGATGGCCGCGAGGCCCGCCGGCCCATGGTAAACCGCATACATCGCCGCGATGTTCGCGAGCAAGGCCTGCGCGGTGCAGATGTTGGAGGTGGCCTTCTCGCGACGGATGTGTTGCTCGCGCGTGCCGAGCGAAAGGCGGAGTCCGACTTTGCCGCGCCCGTCCTTCGAGACGCCGACGAGCCGGCCCGGCAGGTTGCGCTTGAACGCGTCGCGCGTGGCGAAGAACGCCGCGTGCGGTCCGCCGTAGCCCAGCGGCACGCCGAAGCGCTGCGAACTGCCCACACACACGTCCGCGCCAAACTCACCCGGCGCACGCAGCACCGTCAGCGCAAGGATGTCTGCCGCGACGACGAGGAGCGCGCCCGCCGCGTGGGCCTTCGCCGCGAAGGCTGAGTAGTCCAGCACCGTGCCGGTGGTGGTCGGGTATTGCACGAGCCCGCCGAAGACCGTGTTGTCGAAGGCGAACGTCTCGTGATTGCTCACGATGACTTCGAGCTTCAACGCCTCGGCCCGCGTCTTGACGAGCGCGATGGTCTGCGGGTGGCACGCGTCGGAGACGAAGAACTTCGCCCGCTCATCGTGTGGCGGCAGCGCGCGATGGCAGAGCGTCATCGCCTCGGCGGCAGCAGTGGCCTCGTCGAGCATCGAGGCGTTGGCGATGTCGAGTCCGGTCAGGTCGCAGACCATCGTCTGGAAGTTGAGGAGCGATTCGAGGCGGCCCTGCGAAATCTCGGCTTGGTAAGGCGTGTATTGCGTATACCAGCCGGGGTTTTCGAGGATGTTGCGCTGGATGACCGGCGGCGTGATGCAGTCGTGGTAGCCGAGGCCGAGGTAGGATTTGAACACCTGGTTCTTGCTGGCGATGGCCTTGAGCTGGCGCAGCGCATCGAACTCGGACAGGGCAGGGGGGATGTCGAGCGGCGCGGTGAGCCGGATGTCGGCGGGCACGAGCGCGTCAATCATCGCGTCGAGCGAGTCGTGGCCGAGGGTCTGGAGCATCGCGGCAGTCTCGTCGGCTTGGGGGCCGATGTGTCGGCGGGCGAAGGTGTCAGGGTGGGCGAAGGCGGAAGGCGTGGCGGTCATCGAGTCTGTTTCAGTCGGTTGTGGACGGTTCCCGTGCGAAGCAACGCGTGAAGGTAGGAACGAGCGAGGGCAAAGCAAGTTTGATTTCGGCCCAGATGCGAGCAGGAGGCGGACGCAGTGACGCGCGACCGAATCCGCCTCACCCCTCGGCGGCTACCCGCTTACTTTTTCGGCCCCGCGTCCTTCGACTTCAGGAACTCTTCCGCGTCCCTCTTTGCGTCGAAATCCTTGGCGAGACCGTAACTATCGCGGAGGTGCCCCACCGCATTGGCGCGGTAGCTCTCCTTGCCGGCCATCGGCAGTGTTACGGTTTCTCGCGTGGCCTCGGTGCGTCCGAAGCGCAGATGAATCTCCCCTTTCTCATGCGACATCGCGCCGCCCAGCCGGACGAACTCCGCGAGGAAATGCCGGAACTTCTCATCGGCGGCCCCGAGCTTGTCGAACTCGTCCTTGGGATACGGCGCGCGAAAGCGAATCTGCTGGCCGGTCAGCACGAAAAACGGCTCGGGCCGTGCCAGTGACGCGTTGAGAAGTTCGCGCTCGGCGGCGGTCGCCTTCCCCTTCATCTCGACTTCGAGTCCGCGTCGCATGAGCGCATTTCCAACCTCAAGAATCTTGGAGAGGTTTCGGATGGTCACGCGTTGCGTGCCGGACGGCTGGCCCTTTTCGTTGAGGTAGAACTTCCCATTCTCGATGCGCACGTTTGCGATGAGCAGAGTCAGCAGGTTCGTCTCCGCCCGGCGAAAGGCTTCTTCGAGCGAATTGGTTTTCGGAATTACGTCGGCCGTCAGCGTCTCTTTCCAGCTCCCGACGTTCAGCTCGGAAATCCAGTTGGCAAAAAAGAACGTCCGCTGACCCTTCATCACGTCGGCGAGTTGCTCGCGCTCCTTCTCGCTCAAATGCGTCACGTCATCCGCGCCGTAGAGGCCGTGGTAGGTCTGGTGGATGAGCAGCGTGTCGGCCTTCGCGTCGTGCTCGTAAGTCACCGTCTGCCGCTCGAACTCGATGCAGCCGGTGAGCGCGACCGCGAGCGCGAGGAAGGGGAGAAGGCTTTTCAGCATGAGCATGTTGTAAGCCGGTGAGCTCCGCATGCCAAGCCCGGCATCGGCCTTTGCCGGGTGGCACCCGCGTCCCGCGGGTGAGTTCGGGCGTCTCGCCCGAACCTTCGCGTCGGAGTCCGGAACTGTTGAATGGCATTGCGAGCAGTGACGACCGAGTTTTCAGCGGGACGCCGAAAACAAACCGCGGGACGCGGGTGCCACCGAAACTTTCCTCGCGCGCGCGTGACGCCAGCCGCTAACCTTGCCGTCAATTCACGCACGCAATGAAACGCATTCTCCTCGCCGCCAGCGCGCTGCTCTTCTGCGCCTCGACCCACGCCGCCGAAAC
>CAMBZO010000323.1 GCA_945872195.1 Akkermansia muciniphila
CGGGACTTGCCGGTCTCGCGGTCCATCATAAGGTTGACTTCCATGACTGTGCCGAACGCGGCGAAGGCGTCCTGCAGGTCGTTTTCGGTTGTGGAGAACGCGAGGTTACCCACGAACAGTTTGTTGTTCATTGATGATTTGCACCTGTCGCCCTACTGCTCCGACTGTTCCCGACAACCGGGTTTCAAATCATCACTGAACCACGTTCACCTGACGATCCACCAAATCCTGCAACCGGCGCGACCGAATGCGGTAGCGTATATGGAGGAAACCGCCGGGTTTGGCAACAGCTCATTTGGGCTCACTTCGGCAGCCATTTTTCCCAGTTTTTCGCGTAGGCGTCCACGTTCGCCTTAGTCACGGCAATGAGCGGGGTCACGTCCTGAGGTGAGGCGGGGTTCTTCTTGAGGTGGAGTTTGTTGACGAGGTGCTGCACGGCACGCTGGCCGTAGCCATACACGTCTTGGGCAAGGAGCATTTCCACATGACCGCTGCGGACGTAGGCGAGTTGCGGCGGGAGGGCGTCCACGGAGACGCACTTGACGGTGCCGGCGGACCACTTGAGGGCGTTGTCGGTGAAGAGCGGCCAGCCGCCCAGCAGGCCCCAGCCCGCGATGTCGGGGTTGGCCTGCTGCACTTGCTCGATCTTTGCGACGGCGTCCTGCGGCGTCTCCTTGTGATAGAAGATGTCGAGCACCTTGATGCCGGGAGATTTTTTAGCGGCGGCACGGAAGCCAGCGGCGCGCTGCTGGAGGTTCACGGCGTTCGGGTTGCCGTCAATGGCGGCGACGGTGCCTTTGCCGCCCATCAATTTCGCCAGCTCGACGAATGTCCGCTCGCCGCACTGGAAGTCATCAATGCCGATGCTGACGAAGCGGCGGCTGGCGGGCGCGTCGCCGGAGAAGGTCGCCACCGGCACACCCTGCCGCTCGGCCTTGTTGATGGCATCGGTCAGCTTGTTGGCGTCCGAGCAGGAGATGATGATGCCATCGGTGCCGACGAGCAGGAGTTGCTCGATGAGCTCGGCCTGACGCTGGGCGTCCTCCTCGTTGGGGGTGCGCCAGTCAATTTTGATTTTGATGCCGTGCTTGGCGCTAAGCTCCTTCGCGGCGTCCTCGGCTCCGGCGCGCGCGGCGAGGAAAAACATGTTGCCCTGCGACTTGGCAATCATCCCGAAGGAATAGCTCTTCTGGGTCTGGGCCAGCAACGGGGACAGTGTGGCGAGCAACGCGAGAAGGCGGACGGCGGAGCGGAATAGTGAGTTCATCACCCGCACCTTAGCCAGCAGCGCAACAGGCCGCGACAAAAAGTTGAAGGGATTGGCTGACCGGCGGCGGGAGCTCTCAGTCGTCTGCGCAGAATCAAATCTGTTGCACGTCGTTCTGGCAGCAAGCGTGCGACGAAGAGAGTCTTGCCCTCAAAGTGGCCTGAATCAGTAAGACTCAAGCCCCAGTCCGTGGTGCAGATGGGGTTTTGCCGTCGGCGTCAGTGGTCACACAAAACTCTCCGCCAGCGCCACGGCCTTCCGCATCGCCTTGGACTTGTTGACCGTCTCCTGAAACTCCGACTCGGGGTCGCTGTCCGTCACCCAGCCGCCGCCGGCCTGGATGAAGACTTGGCCGTCCTTCACCAGCGCGGTGCGGATGGTGATGGCGGTGTCGCAGTTGCCGTTGAAGCTGAAGTAGCCCACGCAGCCCGCGTAAGGCCCGCGGGTGGTGCCCTCCATCTCGGCGATGAGCTGCATGGCGCGAATCTTCGGCGCGCCGCTCACCGTGCCGGCGGGGAAGGTCGCGCGCATCAGGTCGAACGCGGACTTGTCCGCCGCCAGCCGCCCCTCGACCTGCGAGACGATGTGCATCACATGGCTGTAGCGTTCGATGACCATCAACTCCTTCACCTGCACGGAGCCGTAATCGCAAACGCGCCCGATGTCGTTGCGCGCGAGGTCCACGAGCATGACGTGCTCGGCGCGTTCCTTCGGGTCGGCGAGGAGTTCCTTCTCCATCGCGAGGTCTTCGTCGTGCGTCGCGCCGCGCGGGCGAGTGCCGGCGATGGGCCGAATCTCAATCAGCTTGTCCTCGCAGCGGACGTGAATCTCCGGCGAGACGCCAACGAGCGCGAAGCCGTCCAGCTCCAGCAGGAACATGTAGGGCGAGGGGTTGATGGTGCGCGCGGCGCGATAGAGGTCCAGCGGGCTGGCCTTGATGGGCGCGCTGAAGCGCTGCGAGCCGACGACTTGGATGACGTCGCCGGCGGTGATGTGGGTCTTCGCCTCGAGCACGTTGGCGATGAACTTTTCCTTCGGCGTGTTCGACTCGAAGGGCGCGGGCGCGACGTCGTCCGGCAGGGTGGCGGGCAGGTTTTCCAACGGCTGTTCGAGCAGCGCGAGGAGGCGGTCAATTTCAGCGGCGGCGTTCTCGTAGGCCTCGGTCGGCGAGGCGGCATCGTCCAAGACCGCGTTGACCAGAATCGTGATGGTCTGCTGCGCGCGGTCGAAGATGAGCAACTCGTCGGCGATGAGGAAGTAGAGCGTGGGCGTGCCCAACTCGTCCTTCGGCGGGCGCGGGACGATGGGCTCGATGTCGTGGATGAACTCGTAGCCGATGAAGCCCACCGCGCCGCCGGTGAAGCGCGGGAGACCGGGGACGTTCACGGGCCGGTAGCGCGCGAGCACGCGCTCGACGACTTCGAGGCCGTCGCGGACGCACTGGTCGCACGGCTCCTTGCCGGGGGCGGGGATGGCGAACTTCTCGACGACCTTGCCGTCCGCGATGACCTCGATGCGGTTGGCGGTCTGCTTGATGATGGCGCGCGGGTTGCAGCCGACGAAGGAGTAGCGGCCCAGATGCTCACCACCCTCGACGGACTCGAACAGGAATGACTCGCCCTGCCCGCGAATTTTTTTGTAGGCAGAGAGGGGGGTCTCGAAGTCCGCGAGGATGCGGCGCGTGACCGGGATGAGGTTCCCCTGGGTCGCGAGCTTCAGGAAGTCATCGAGCTTCGGCGAATACATAACGTGCCGGAGAACCTACCCGAAACCGGACGCGAGGCGGAAGCATCAAGCTGCGCTCGACTTCACCACCCCTCCCCTCCACGCTCCCGCGCCGTGAAACAGACGATTGTCACCTTGGATTTGGAAGGCGTGCTCGTGCCGGAAATCTGGATCGCCGTCGCCGAGAAGACCGGCATCCCCGACCTGCGCCGCACCACGCGCGACGAGCCGGACTACGACAAGCTGATGCGCTCCCGCATCGCCATTCTCGACCATCACGGCATCAAGCTCTCCGACATCCAAGCCGTCATCGGGACACTCTCGCCGCTGCCGGGCGGCAAGGAATTCCTCGACGAACTCCGTGCGCTCACGCAGGTCATCATCTTGAGCGACACCTTCGAGCAGTTCGCGCAGCCGCTCATGCGCCAGCTCGGCTGGCCCGCGCTCTTCTGCCATCGGCTGCTCGTGGAGAACGACCAGATCACCGGCTACACGCTCCGCATGGCGGACCAGAAGCGCGAGTCCGTCCGCGCGCTGCAACACCTCAACTACCGAGTGCTCGCCGCCGGGGATTCCTACAACGACACCTCGATGTTGCTGCAAGCGGACCGGGGCTTCCTCCTTCACGCGCCGGACAATGTGAAGCGCGAGTTCCCGCAGTTCCCCGCCCTGGAGACGCACGCGGACTTGATGGCGCGGCTGAAGGCGGAGCTTTGAAGAAGTAATTGGTGATTTGCAATCGGTCGGCCGCAGCCTTCGCCTCCATCACGCGACACAAACAAACTGGCCTGACCCCGTGGCCGCTGGCAAACT
>CAMBZO010000324.1 GCA_945872195.1 Akkermansia muciniphila
AGTTTCTTGATGAGGTCGGCAACCGCTTCCAGCTCGGTGGTGTCGGCGATGACGATCAACCGGTTCGACCCGGTGTCCGCCGTGATGAGCGTGTCCGGCGTGCGCGTGCCGAACCGCGACTTCGCCTGTTCGAGATAAAGCGTCCGCACCGTGACGGCCAGCTCGACGGCGCTCGCGGTGGTGAGGTCGAAGATGCGCGTGTCGCGGACGGAGGTGCGGGCCTTGCCGGGTCCGAGCTTCTGGACCAACGCCTCGATTTCCTTCACGTGCTCGGGCCGGCCCGTGACGATGAGCCGCCCGCCCTGCGGGTCCGCGACGATTTGCGCGTCGGCGGGATCGGTCTCGGGCTTGTCCTTCCACTGCTCGGTGTAGAGCTTCATCACGATGGGCAGCAGGCGCTCCACGTCGTTGGCGGTGCCGACTTCAATGGTCTTCGTCTCGCGCAACGGCGTGGTCGTCGCGGTGGGCTGGATCTGGGCGAAGATGGCTTCGATAGCCTTCAGATGTTCAACGCGGGCGTTGACGATGATGCGGCCCGAGACGCCGTCGCTGACCATCTGCGCGTCCGCCGCGCCGAGCTGCGGGTTGGCGGTGAACTGGTCCTTGTAGAGCTGGAGCGCGAGCGCCATGACGCGCTTGGCCTCGGCGAGTTTCCCGAGATCAATGACCTTCGTCTCGCGCGCGGAGGGCTGGCCGCCGGCGAGCGTGTCGGCAATCTGCTGAATCCCCTCGGCCTGCTGCTTGGTGCCATAGACCGTCAGCCGTGTGCCGCTCGGGTCGGCGTAAATTGTCGCGGGCTTCTGCGTCTTGCCGGCGGACTGCTCGGTGTAGATGGCCGTGACCTTGGGCAGCAGCTCGGTGGCCGAGGCGTTCTTCACCGCGACCGTGTGCAACTCGCGCTGGGTCTCGTCGGGCTGGGCGTCGAGCGACTTGAGCAGTGCCTCGATTTGCGGCAGCACCGCGTCCGGCGCGAGGACGATGAGGCGGCGGCCGTTGGCGGTGATGCTGACCAAGTTCGTCATCACGCGGCTGCCGCTCTGGGCCACGAAGACCTTCGTCGCCAGCGCGGCCAAGGCGTCGGCGTCGCCGCGCACCTCGATGAGTTTCATGCTCTTGGGCTTCTCCAAGTTCGACGGGTCAATGCCTTCGTTGTCGAGGCGCTGGATGATGCTCTCCGCGTCCTTCAAGTCCGCGCGCGTGCCGGCCACGACGATGCTGTTCGACTCCGGGTCGGCGGAGACGGTGACGCGGCGGATGGGCTGGTTGCGGGCGTCAAAGCGCACCATCGCGTTCGAGACGACGCCCACGACCTTGATGGCGGTGGCGTTGTTGAGCTTGAAGACTCGCGCGCCGCCCGCGCCCTCGGG
Source organism: Akkermansia muciniphila (assembly GCA_945872195.1). GTDB lineage: Bacteria > Verrucomicrobiota > Verrucomicrobiia > Limisphaerales > SXTU01 > SXTU01. Next base: position 1,368 of record CAMBZO010000324.1, read on the forward strand.
GGCCTGGTCGAGTTGATCGACGATGGTGCTCACGGCGAGCAACTCGTTGCGCGGGCCGCTCAGGATGAGGCGGTTCGAGGCAGCGTCGGCGATAATCTTGACCGTCGGCGAATACTCCGGCCCGCGCTGGCTCTTGAGCAACTCGGTGACGAGCGGCGTCGCGAGCGCGGCGATGGCCGTCGCGTCGCCCTGCTTCAACTCCATCACGCGCATCTCGCGCGGCTGCACGTCGCCGGGCGTGTCGAGCTGCTGGATCACTTTCGACGCAGCCTCGACCGCGTCCGGCTCGCCGCTGAGGACAAGGCTGTTGCTCCGCGCGTCCACGAGCACCTTCACGGACTGGGACTGGGCGTTGAGGCTCTTCTCCACGAGGCCTGAAATCTCGGCGGCCAGCGCAGCCTTGAGCCGGATGACGCGCGTTTCCTCACGCATCGGCTTTTTGCCGACGGGGTCGAGTTGCCGGATGATGGCCTCGACGCGGGTGATTTCCGCGTCCGCGCCGCTGACCATGATGCGGTTGTTCTTCGGGTCGGCGATGACCGTGGCCGCGCCACCGGGCGGCTCGCTCTGACCCCGGAGTTGCTCGGTGTAGAGCTGCGTGACGAGCGTGGTCAAGTCGGTGGCCGTGCGCGCGTGCAACTCCACGGTGCGGAACTGGCGGGCGAGGTTCTGCGTCGTGGCGGTGTCGAGCTGCATCACCAACTCGCGCACGCGGGTCAAGTCCTTCGCCGTCGCGAGCACGATGATTTGCTTGCCGCTCGCGTCGGGGATGAGCTTTGGCTCCATCTGCGGGTCCGTGCCGGGGCCGCCCATCTGCGCGAGGAGTTGGGTGGCGAGGGCGATGATTTCGGTCGGGGCCTTGGCGCGCACGGGGAGGACAACCATCTCGCGGCGCTGCGTCGTGGGCGCGAGGTCCACAACCTGCACGAGCTGCTCAATCTCCTTCAACTGCTCCGGCGTGGCGGTGACGAGCATCCGGTTGTTCGCGTTGTCAGCGACGACGGAGGGCTTGGGCTGGCCTTCGTAACGGCGGTCAGCCATGCGGTCGGTGAGCAGCTTCTCGAAGCCGGGGAAGACCGTTTCCATCCGCGTGTTCTTGAGCGCGATGATGGAAAGCTGGCGGTTCAACACGGCGCCGTGCTTGCCGCGCAGTTGCTGCACCAGCTCCTCGATGCGCAGCAGGTGCGGCTCGCTCGCGGTGACGATGAGCCGGCCGTTCTCGTCGTTCATCAGCTTCGCGTGCGCGCCGATGTCGAGCGCGCCCGCCCCGCTCATCTGATTGCGGTAAAGCTCCTCCACCAGCGGCAACAGGCGCTTCGCGTCCGCCGCCGTGCCGACCTCAATGAACCGCGTCTGCAAAGGCTGCGGTTGCGAGGTGCCGGTCTCCAACTGCGTGAGAATCTCCGAGGCCGTCTGCAAGTCGCCGGGCGAACCGGTGATGACCACGCTCTTGCTGGCCGCGTCGAACGTGACGCTCGCGGTGGTGTTGCCGGAGCGCCCGCCGCCGGGCTCGCGACGAGTGAGCGCCTGCGTGATAATGGCGGCAAAGTCCTTTGGCTCGGTGGCGCGCGGGCGGAAGACCTTCGTGAGCGTTATGGTCTGCGTGCGGAGGGCGATGTTGTTGGTGTTGCCGACGCCACCGACCGTGCCCTTATCCACGCGGCTGATGAGCAAATCAATCTGCTCCAACTGCGCCGCGACGGGCGAGGCGACAATGAGGCGGTTCTGCTGCGTGTCGGCGATGACGCGGGCCTTGGTGGCGGCAGCGCTGCCAGTTTCCTTCGGCTCGGCCACACCGGGAATCGCCTGCCGGATGATGTTGGCCAAGTCGTCGGGCCTGATGGACGTCGGGTAGTAAATGCGCACGTCGCCCGCCGGGCCTTCGCGCTGCTCAAACTTCGCAATCAACTCCTCCGCCATCGCGATGCGCTCGCGCGGTCCGAAGAGCACCATCGTGCGCGAGGCGTCGTCATAGACGGCGGTGATGTAGTCGTTCGGGTCCGGAGGGAGGGTGACCATCGTCTTCGTGGTCGGGTTGAACTCGGTGCGCTTGGGCGCGGTGGCGAGACCGAAGGTGCGGTTGAGCAGGTCGGCCACAATCGCGCCCGAGGTGTTTTGCAGCGCGAAGGTTTTCATCTGCCGCTCGGCGGGAGCCTCGACATCAATGGTCGCCAGCAGCGTCTTGATGCGCTGAATGTTCGCGAGCCGGTCGGTGATGATGATGCCGCGCCCGCGCGGGAGCACGGCCATGGAGCCGGCGTTGGAGAGCATGGAAGTGAGCGACTCGGTGATTTCCTTCGAGTCCACGTTCTTCGCGTCGAGCACGGCGGTGACGACTTCGCCGAGGCGCACGTCGCCCGGCGCTCCGCTTCCGCGCAGGAGTTTGAGCGGGGTGGAAGGCAACTCCTTGAACGGCACGAGCTG
>CAMBZO010000325.1 GCA_945872195.1 Akkermansia muciniphila
GCGAGGTTGCGGCACGCCTCGGTGATGGCGGCCTTCCCGCCTTCGTAGGGGTCGAGATAGACGTAAACCCCGTTGCAGTCGCAAGTGAAGGCGACGTATTTGTCGGGGATGGGCGCGGTGACCGGAGCCGGCTGCCCAGCTTGCTTCGCCGCATACTCCGCCTTCGTGATGGGCAAGCTGTCGGCCTTGATGCGGATGACGGCGGCGTCGCTGCCGGGGCAAACGATGGAGCCGTCACGGACCATGTGATCGTATTGGCGATAGACCCAGTTCTTGGAGGCGATGGAGTGGTTGGCGAGGAGCTGCTTGAGGTCGCCCGCCGCGTCCGTCGTGTCGGCGATGCCATCGAGGCGGAAGGCGCGCACCGCCTCCATGTAAGCGGCTTCCTTGGACTCGCGCTGATACACCGGCGCTTCGTCCGTGAGTTTCTTCGCCGGCACGTCCACGACGACGTTGCCGCCGTGGCGCACGACCATCCGGCCCGTGTCGGTCACGACGCCGATTTCGGCCCACGGCAAATCCCACTTGTCGAAAATCTTCTTCACCTCTTCCTCGCGGCCCTTGTGGACCACGATGAGCATCCGCTCCTGCGACTCGGACAACATGATTTCGTAGCTGGTCATGTTCGGCGCGCGCTGCGGCACCTTGTCCAACTCGATCTCGATGCCCGTCCCGGCGCGCGCCGCTGTCTCGCACGTCGAGCAGGTCAAACCCGCCGCGCCCATGTCCTGCATGCCGGCGACGCAGCCAGTGGCGAGGAGTTCGAGGCAGGCTTCGCAGACGAGTTTCTCCATGAAGGGATCGCCCACCTGCACCGCGCCGCGCTGCTGTTCAGCGGATTCCTCGGTCAAGTCCTGCGAGGCGAACGCCGCGCCCGCGAGCCCATCGCGACCGGTTGCGGGGCCAACGTAGAAGACCGGATTCCCGATGCCGTGGGCCGCGCCGCGCGTGATTTGGTCGTGGCGCAGGACGCCGAGGCAGAAGGCGTTGACGAGCGGATTGCCCTCGTAGCTTTTATCGAAGTAGACCTCGCCCGCGATGGTCGGGATGCCGAAGCAATTGCCGTAGTGCGAAATGCCGCTGACCACGCCGGAGAAAAGATGGCGCACGTCCGGGTTGGACAACTCGCCGAAGCGCAGCGAGTTCAGTGCCGCGACGGGCCGCGCGCCCATCGTGAAGATGTCGCGGATGATGCCGCCGACACCGGTGGCCGCGCCTTGGAACGGCTCGACCGCGCTGGGATGGTTGTGCGACTCGATCTTGAACGCGATGGCCACGCCGTCGCCCACGTCAATGATGCCGGCGTTCTCCTCGCCCGCGCCCACGAGGATGTTCGCGGCCTTGGTGGGGAACGTTTTCAGCACGGGCCGGGTGTTCTTGTAGGAGCAGTGCTCGCTCCACATGACCGAGAAGATGCCCAGCTCCGTGTAGCTCGGGGTGCGCCCGAGGATCTCGAGCACCTTCAGGTATTCGTCGGGCGTGAGGTTGTGCTTGGCGACCAGCTCGGGGGTGATGGCGGGTTCAGTCATCGGGCGTCAGGTAAACAGATTCAAAAAGCGCGGCGAGAATGGGCAGTCGCGCCGGGGGCGGCAAGCAAATCGGTGGCTGGCATCACTGCAAAGGGTTTGACTTGGTTTTCGCCCTGACAATAATCTATTGAAAGCAAAACACGTATGCCCAGACTCGTATTACTCACAGAAGGATTCACCGGGCGGTCATTCGAGTTGAAGGCGGAGCGCTCCACAGTCGGGCGCTTGGAGGACAACAATTTCCAGATCCCCGCGCCCTCGGTTTCCAGCCACCATGGCGAGATTCTCCTGAGGGGTAACGATGTGGTGGTGAAGGATCTCAACTCGACCAACGGCACGTTCATCAACGGTGAGCAAGTCACCGACGAGGCTGTGCTGCCCGTGGGCCAGTCGGTCCGCTTTGGCTCCATCGAGGCGCGGTTGGAAGCCTCCGCCCCGACGGGGGCCTCGGGCAAGAAGGTGCTTGATAAGACCACCGTGCTGCCGCAGGGCGTGAAGATGAACGAACTGGAGAAGGGCACGCAGAAGATAACGAACTTCGACAAGAACTCCCCGTTCAAGAAGAAGAGCAACAAGACGACTTGGGTTTTCATCGCCATCGGCGCCGTCATCGTGATCGCCATCATAATCGCGCTGGTGATGGTGTTCACCCGCGACAAGTAACCGCGGCGGCCCTTGTCCGCCCCGCCGCCCATCAGCCCTTCAGCCAGCCGCAGACTTCCTTCGCGGAGTAGGTGATGATGATGTCCGCTCCGGCTCGGCGCATCCCCAGCAGCGATTCCATGGTCACCGCTCGCTCGTCAATCCAGCCTTTCTCCGCCGCCGCCTTGATCATGGAATACTCGCCACTCACGGCGTAGGCCGCAGTTGGGTAGCCGAAGGTCGCCTTCACGCGGTGCAAAATGTCCAAGTAGGCCAGCGCCGGTTTCACCATGACCATGTCGGCACCCTCGGCGATGTCCAAGGCCACCTCACGCAAGGCTTCCTCGGCGTTGGCCGGGTTCATCTGGTAGCTGCGGCGGTCGCCGAACTGCGGCGCGGATTCCGCTGCCTCGCGGAACGGGCCGTAAAAAGCGGACGCATACTTCGCTGCGTAGGCGAGGATCGGGGTGTCGGAAAACCCGCCGGCGTCCAGCGCGCTCCGGATGGCCCGCACGCGTCCGTCCATCATGTCGCTCGGCGCGACGACATCCGCCCCGGCCTCCGCGTGGCTCACGGCGGTGCGGGCCAGCAGCTTGAGTGAGGGGTCGTTCAACACCTTGCCCGCCGCGCGATGCACAAGGCCACAGTGACCGTGGCTCATGTATTCGCAGAGGCAAACATCCGTGATGACGAGCAGTTCGGGCAGCTCTCGCTTCAGGGCGCGCACGGCTTGCTGGACGATGCCGTTTCGCGCGTAAGCTCCCGACGCCCGCTCGTCTTTTCGGTCGGGAATGCCGAAGAGCAGCACCGCCGGGACGCCCGCCGCGTGGGCTGCTGCGGCGTCCTTCACCAACTCATCCACGCTCAACTGGAACACGCCGGGCATCGAGCCGATGGGCCGACGCTCCCGCTTGCCGGGCCGCGCGAAGAGGGGCAGCACGAGTTGGTGCGCGCCCAACTGCGTCTCCGCCACCATGCGGCGCAGCACGGGCGACTGCCGGAGGCGGCGCGGACGGTAGGCAGGAAAGGTGGGTTGGTTCATCGCACGGCGGTGACAGTGAGGTTCGTGTAGCTCTTTGCGTCGGGGTCGAGCAGCGAGATGTTGAAGGGAAAGAGCTTGTGCGGCTCGAGCAAAATCTTTGAGTCGGAGAACTTGCCAAGGGAAACGCCGTTCTTGTCGAGCAACTCGCACTCGACCTTCACATCGAACCACGGCACGGCGGAGTGGTTCGTGACGGCGCCGCGCACGAAGGACAGCGCGGTGCCGGGCTGGGTTTCCTGTTTGTGGTAGAGCAGTTCGATAGCGTCTTTGAGTGGCCTGCCGTCCTTGCCCTGCTTCGGGCGGCCTTCGAGGTATAACATCCCCCACCGCCACGCCGCCACGAGCGCGAGGATGAAGACGAGCCCCAGTCCGATACGGCGGAACCAGCTCGGCTTCACCTCCTCCGCCGGTGGAACATTCACGGCGGTATCGCAATCCGGGCAATTCGTCGCGCCTGGCGGGACTTTCGTGCCGCAGAAATCACAGCGCACCGGCTTGGCGGGGGGCACATCCTCCGCCCCGTCTGCGTCGTCCGCCCACTGCGTCTTGATGACG
>CAMBZO010000326.1 GCA_945872195.1 Akkermansia muciniphila
TGCCCGCCGGCCTCGCCGAATACAAGCAGCCCTTCGAGGGCTACAACACCGTGCTCGACCGCTACTCCGAATGGCTCGTGAGCCAGCGCGCGCAAGGTTGGGTGGTGGTGGACGCGCATTTCCCGATGGCGAAGTTCATCGCCGCCGAGCGCGAGCGCGACCCGGCCTACAAGCTCGCGGGCGACGGCGTTCACATCAACGGCACCGGCCACTGGCTGATCGCGCGCGAGGTGCTGCGCGCGTTCGATGCGCCCGCCGACAAGCTCGCCGAGGCAAAGGACGGCGCGGCGTTCATCGCTTCGATCCACCCGCGCGGCGCGGAGTTGCTCAAGCTCATTGCGCAGCGGCAAGGCATCATGAAGGACGCGTGGCTCAACGAATGCGGCCACCTGCGACCCGGCATGAAGAAGGGCCTGCCCGTCGCCGAGGCGCAGGCGAAGTGGACGGAGTTGGAGGCGCAGATTGCTGAGGCGGCGAAGGTGAAATGAACGAAAGTGAAAAGCTGAAGGGTTAAAGAGTGAAGAGTGGAAGCTACCCCCCACCGCCGCTTCACCCTTCAACTCTTCAACCCACAACATGAAAACCGCCCCCGGCACCACGCACATCTCCCACGGCCAGCTCTTCGACGGCACCGGCGCGGCGCCCATCCCCGATGCCGCGCTCGTCATCACGGACGGTCGCATCACCTACGCCGGACCTGCGGCCAGCGCCCCGGCCGTGCCGCCGGATGCGCGGCGCATTGATGCGCACGGCGGCACCATCCTGCCCGGCCTCGTCGAGGCGCATTTCCACGCGACCTATTTCAACATCGAGAAACTCGAGGACCTCGACATCAAGTTCCCTGTCGAATACGTCTCTCTCCTCGCCGGAACCAACGCCAAGCTCGCCCTCGAATGCGGCTACACCGCCGCGCGCTCCGGCGGCTGCCTCTTCAACTGCGATGTGTGGCTCAAGAAAGCCATCGAGGAAGACCTCATCCCCGGCCCGCGCCTCGTCGCGAGCGGGCGCGAGATTTGCAGCGCGGGCGGCCTGATGGATTGGAATCCTGACTTCCGCAAGATTGGCATGGACGGCCTGGTCTTCTGCATCAACGGCGTCGAGGACGCGCGCAAGGCCGTGCGCTCACTGGTGAAGGACGGCGTCGAGTGGGTGAAGACTTACCCCACCGGCGACGCCGCGTGGCCCGACCAGAACGACCATCACACGCTCTGCATGACCTTCGAGGAAATGCACGCCGTGGTGCAGACCGCGCACAACCACAAGCTCAAGGTCACGGGCCACTGCCGCGCGACCGAGGGCATCAAGAACGCGTTGCGCGCTGGCTACGACTCAGTCGAGCACGCGACGTTCATTGACGACGAGGGGCTGGAGCTGCTCCTGAAGCGCGACGTGCCCGTCGTGCCGGGGCTTTACTTCGAGCAAGCGAGCATCGTGCGTGGAAAGGAGTTCGGCCTGTCGCAGCGCGTGATTGACGGCCATCAGGAAACGCTCGAAGGCGGCGCGGCGAGCTATCGCAAAATCCTCAAGGCCGGCGGGCGCATCGGCATGGGCGGCGATTACGGCTTCGGTTGGAACCCGCACGGCGACTACGCGAAGGAGTTGTCGTTCTTTGTGAACTACGTCGGCTTCAGCCCGCTCGAAACGCTCAAGTGCGCCACGAAGACCGGCGCGGAAATCATGGGCCGCGCGCACGACCTCGGAACCCTCGAACCGGGCAAGCTCGCCGACGTGCTGCTCGTGGACGGCGACGTGTTGAAGGACATCACGCTCCTCGAAGACCGCCGGAACATCCTCGCCGTGTTGCAAGGCGGCGTGGTGAAGGCGGGGCGGTTGGTCGCGCCGTCGGTTGGGTGAGCGAGCGGGACGAGGAGGTATTCAGTGTTCGGAGCGGCGCTGCGGACGCTGGCGCCTGCCGGGCTAACTTGCGTTGAGCACGCCCCTCGGGTTCTGCCTTTGAAGGAGTCAGTTCTCCCGCAGGAACCTGGCGATGTGCTCCGCCGCCGGTCGCGGATTGGTGAAGAGGGCGAGGTGCGGCCCCTCCACTTCGGCGAGCTGAAGCTGAGGCGCAAGGGCGACAACTTCATCGCGGCTGCGTGGACCCACGACTTCATCCCGCGTGGCCGCCAGATACATCAGCCGGGTGCGGCACTCACGGAGTTGGGTCCGCACGTCCACGCCCAGCGCAGCCCGTGAGCGGGCTGCGAGGACGCTGGCATCGACGCGGTTCCAGGTCACCGACTTGGCCTGCCGCAGCTCGGTAGTCGCATAACCTGGAAGCAACAGCCGAGTGCGACGCAGCGCGCGGACAGTCGCCACCACGGGGCCGCGGAGTGCGAACCGGAACGGAACCAGCCCGGGCCACGGCGGCGTGACGAAGGTGCCGCAGAGCACGACGGCGGAAACATCCCCCGGCCGTTGGTGGGCGAGCATCAGCGCGAGCGGCCCGCCGAAGGACCAACCCAGCAACGCGAAGCGTCTCAACGGCGCCACCTGCTCGCGCACGATTTCCAACAAGTGCCGGTAATCGTTGGCACCCGCCGTGGGATACTGGATGACGACCGGCTTGATCCACGTCGGCAGGTGCCGGAGCAGCGGGGCGAAGAAAACTTCTGTCCCATCCAGCCCAGGCAGGAGCACCAAGGTCGTCGGGTCGCTCATCATTCCCCTCGTTCCGGCTTGACCGCCTCGATGCTCGCCGACAGCACGTAGTCCCCCGGGTTCTTCCCCGGCAGCCAGTCGTGGATGAACGCGCGGCTCGCGTCCATCGGCGTGATGCGGAGGTCCACGAAGCCGGCGGCGCGGAGCATCGTTTCCAGTTCGTCCACCGACGCCGCACCGGCTACGCAGCCGCAGTGCGCCGCGAGGTCGGCCAGGATGCCCGGCGGCAAGTCCGCGGTGCGCACCGTGTCCGCGATGGCGAGGCGGCCGCCGGGCTTCAGTGCGCGGAAGGCGTCGCGGAAGACACGCGGCTTGTCCGGCGAGAGGTTGATGACACAGTTGGAAAGGATGACATCCACAGAGTTCGAGTCCACGGGCAGCGACTCGATTTCACCGAGCCGGAACTCGACGTGGTGGACGCCGGCCTTCGCGGCGTTCGCGCGGGCTTGCAGCACCATCTCCATCGTCATGTCCACGCCGATGACGCGGCCCGTCGCACCCACGGCGCGCGCGGCGAGGAAGCAGTCAAACCCCGCGCCGCTGCCGAGGTCGAGGACCGTCTCGCCGGGGCGCAGCGCGGCGATGGCGTGCGGGTTGCCGCAGCCCAACCCGAGGTCGGCACCGACGGGAGCGGCGGCGATTTCCTCAGCGCTGTAACCCAGTGTCTGCGCGCCGATGGCGGGCGGGCCACCACCACCGCAACAGGTGGAGGCGGCGTTCGGCCCGCAGTTGGCCGCACGTGCGGCGACGGCGGCGTAGGCTTTGCGGACTTCGGCGCGCACGGCGTGCGCGTCTTCAGGGATGGTGGGATTGGTGTTCATGGCCGTTGCTGGCGGACAGGAGTGAAGGGGACACGGGGAGAATGTGCGAGTGGGGAATTGCGCATCATGGCTAACTTGCTCCCGCAAAAGTCGCGCTTCCACGGTGAATTCACCTTCACCCCGGCCCGTCGCACGCAGCGATGAAACTCCTTCGCCTCCTGTGTGTCCTTTGCGTTCTCGCCAGTTCCCTCCTCGCCGCCGCAGCGCCGAAGGGCGAGCGCGTGCTCGTCACTGCGCACAGCTTCCACATCTTCACCGCCCAACGCCTCGCGCCGCTGGTGCAGGCG
>CAMBZO010000327.1 GCA_945872195.1 Akkermansia muciniphila
AGCGCCAGTCCGAGCGCCAGCGGACGACGCGCGGCCAGCGGGCTGACGAGGCCCAGTGCAGGGCGATCGGCGAGGTTCAGCGCGCGGAGCAGCGGCCACAGCCCCGCCAGCGCGGCGACGAGGAGGGAGCGGTTGACATAGCGGTGGAAGGGTTGGCTGGCGAGACCGTGGAGCAATTGGAATTCGCCGGCGGCCCATTGCGCGAGGTGGAAGAGCCACGGGGCGAGCAGCGCGCCAACCACAAAGACCCCGGCAATGTAACAGAGTAAGAGTCCAGCGGTGCGCACGCGCGGATTAAGCGACCTTGCGGAAAGCGCGCCAAGTGGATATTCACTCATCTGAAGAAGGTGTCGTCGTGACGGAGTTCGCTGGTCGTAACCATTTCGGACTAGGTGGCGTCCTTTACGCGATACTAGGACATGACTACACCGAGACGAGAAAACTGAATGCGAGCACTCGACTTCTTTCGGAAGAAAAGCAAACCGATAGTCCACGATCCGGACGCCCCGCATCTCTTCGGGGAGTATTCACTCCATGAGCTGATCAACCGTGGTGGCACGGCGGAGATTTGGTCGGCGACGGACAAGGATGGCCAGCCGTATGCGCTGCGGCGACTGCTGGGCAATGGCCTCGTGGACAAGGTGGCTCGCAAGCAGTTCCTTCGTGGTTGCGAGGTCTTGGAGAAGATTCACGGGCATCCGTTCATCATCGGCTTTTATTCGCACGGGAAGATTGATGGAGTGGACTTCACTTTGCTCGAGCGTGTGGCCGGCTCGAATCTCAAGCACCTCATCACCCGGAACGACCCGATCCTCGGCGAGTTCGTCGGCAACATTCTGATCGATATGGCGCTGGCGCTGGAACACATGCACGAGCAGGGATTCATCCACCTCGACTTCAAGCCGGAGAACATTCTGGTGACCCGCGCCGGCGATATCCGCCTGGTGGACTTCGACCTCGCGCAGCCGCTGCCGAAGGTGCCCAAGCGGATGGCCAGCAACGCCGGCACGCCCGCCTACATGGCTCCTGAGCAGCTCCGCCAGGAACCGCTCGACCAGCGGGCGGACATTTTCTCCTTTGGCGTGACCGCCTACGAGTTGTTGACCTTCCGCAAGCCCTTCACGGGTGAATCGCCCGAGGCAGTGCTGCGCAAGCAGCTCAATGAGAAATATCCCGTCCCGCCGCCGCGCCAGTTCAACGAGGACATCCCCATCGCCGTCGAGCGGATCATCCTCAAGTGCATGGAGCGCGACCCGGAGAACCGCTTCCCGAACACGCACGTGCTCGTCTCGCAGCTCCAGCAGGCGCTCTACGTGAAGTAAGCTTCCGGCTTGCGCTCGGCGGCGCGGTCTTCAACCTCCCCTCCCTCTATGTCATCCAAAACCGCAGTCGTCACCGGGGCCGGCAGTGGAGTCGGCCAGGCCACAGCTTTAAAACTCGCCGCGCAGGGATGGAAGGTCGCCATTCTCGGGCGACGCGCGGAGGCGCTGAAGAGGACCGTCAAGCTGGCCAAGAAGCACGCCCAGCAGTTGCTCGTCATCCCCTGCGACATCGGCGATGTGGCGCAAGTCGCCGCGATGGCGAAGATCGTCTTGGCCAAGTTCAAGTCCGTGGAAGTGCTCGTGAACGCGGCGGGCACGAACATCCCGCGCCGCTCGCTGGTCGAGCTGTCGCTCACGGATTACCACGCCGTCATGGATGCCAACCTCCACGGTTCCTACTACTGCGCGCAGGCCTTTCTGCCGCAGATGCGCGCCCGCAAGTCCGGCACCATCGTGAACATCGTTTCCGAGGCCGGTCTGAAGGCCAGCCCCAAGAGCGGCCCGAGCTACGTGCTCTCGAAGTTCGGCCAAGCGGGCCTGACGCAGTGCATCAACGCCGAGGAACGCGTCAACGGCATCCGCGCCTGCTCCGTCTTCCCCGGCGACATCGATACCGAGCTGCTCGGCAAGCGCCCCGTCGTGCCTGACGCCGCCGCCCGCGCGAAGATGATGAAAGCCGAGGACATCGCCGACTGCGCGTTGCTCGCCATCAACCTCCCACCGCGCGCCGTCGTGGAGGAGATTTTGGTGCGGCCGGGGTGAACCACTCTTCGTAGGAGACGACGTAAGGAGTCTCTAACTTTGTTCCGCGTTCTGAGTTTGAAGTGAGACTCTTCACGTCGTCTCCTAATTGGTCTGTGGGCGCAATTGACTCCACGTCTCCTTTCAGGCTTTCTTTCCCCCACGTTCAACCGCCGCCACGCATGACACCCAAGCTTCTCCCGCTCTGCCTTCTCCTCGCGTCCCTCGCTCTGCCCGCCCGCGCGCAGAAGGTGCCCGTCATCGAGAAGACGCTCTCCAACGGCATGCGCCTCCTGCTCCTCCCGCGCCACGATGAGCCGACCGTCGCCGGCGGCTGGGTCGCGCATGTGGGCAGCGCCAACGAGCGGCCCGGCATCACCGGCATCGCACACCTCTTCGAGCACATGATGTTCAAGGGCACACCCACGCTCGGCACCAAGGATTACAAGAAGGACCAGGAAATCATCGCCGAGCAGGAGCGCGTGCGCGACCTGATGCGCCAGGAAGAGTCCGTGATGCGCACCCTCTGGCGACGCGGGGAAATCACCGACCTGCAAAACCCGGACACCTGGACGCCGCGCTTCAAGGAGCTTCAAGCGCAGTTCAAGAAGCTCGTGGACGCCCAGCGCGAGATTCTCGTGAAGAACGAGTTCGACCGCATCTACACCTCCAACGGCGGCTCGATGATGAACGCCTACACCAGCCAGGACGTGACGGTCTATTTCACCACCGTCCCGGCCAACAAGCTCGAGCTGTGGATGTGGATGGAGAGCGGCCGCCTGCTCGCGCCGGTCTTCCGCGAGTTCTACGCCGAGCGCGATGTCGTCTTCGAGGAGCGCCGGATGCGCACCGAGTCCACGCCCACGGGCCGCATCGAGGAGTCGTTCTGGGCCATGTTCTGGGAGTCGCACCCGTATTCCTGGCCGGTCGTCGGCTGGCCTTCCGATATCCCCGCCATCTCGAAGAAGCAGGCGGACGAATTCTACGCGCTCTACTACGCGCCGCAGAACCTCACCGCCGTCCTCGTCGGCGACTTCGACCCGGAGAAAACCTTCGCGCTCGCCGAGAAGTATCTCGGTCGCATCCCGCGCGGCAAGGAAGCCGCCCCCGACGTGGTGACGCTCGAAATCAAACAGCCCGCGGAGAAGCGCATGAACGGCGAGGCCGACGCCAACCCGCAGGTGGACATCATGTGGCACACGCCCGCGTTCGGTCACAAGGACACCTACCCGCTCGCCGTCCTCGCGCAACTCCTCTCCACGCGCACCGGCCGGCTCTACAAGGGCCTGGTCGTCGGCTCGAAGGTCGCCACCGAAGCCTTCGCGCAGCAGCACTCAATGCGCTGGGCCAGTCTCTTCAATGTGGGCGGCGAAGTGACCGACGGGAAGACGCCCGCCGACCTAGAGGCGGGTTTGCTCGCCGAGATTGAGAAGATTAAGTCAGCCGAGGTGCCGCCGGAGGAGTTGCAAAAGGTGAAGAACAACTTCGCCGCCGGCGAATACCGCAAGCTCTCGAACAACCACGCCATCATGCAGGCGCTCCTGCGCTACGACGGCCTCGGCCGCTGGCAGGAAATCAACGAGGCCGGCCCCAAGCTCCAGGCCGTCACCGCCGCCGATGTGAAGCGCGTGGCCGAGACTTACCTGACCAAAGACAACCGCAGCGTCGCCTCCATCGTCCGCAAGGCCGGCAAGAGC
>CAMBZO010000328.1 GCA_945872195.1 Akkermansia muciniphila
CCGCACCGGCGGCGACGAGCACGAAGTTGTGCTGCATCAAGTCAGGGTTCTCAAAAATAATCCGCACCGGCGCGCCGGGCTTGGCGTGGAGTTGGCGCGGCGCGAACTGCATGAGGTTCGGCACCGCTTGCACGCGGAGCGCGTTGGCGTCGGCGGCGTGGGCTTGGTCCCAGGCGGCGGCGAAGGTTTTCAAACCCGCGTCGTTGGTGGCGAGGCGCGCGCTGGCGAGCGGCTGGCCAAGGAGGTCGAACAGGTAAACCGGCGGCATGGCGGGCTTGGCCCGGCGGAAGGCGATTTCGATGCTGTTGAGACCGCGCTGCAACTCGACCTGCACTTGTTGCTCGGAGCTCCACTGGCTGTCGGCGGTGAGGAGTTGCACGCCGTTGGCGGAGATGTCGAGGAAGCCGTGCTTCACACTGAGCAACGCGGTCTGGGCCGCGTCGGCCGCGACGAAGGTGCGGTAGGTCTTCACCTTGTTGGGCGCGGGCTTGCCCTTTTTCTGTTCGGCGGCAGTCGGCGGCACGCTCGGCTCGGTGGCGGTGCTTTCGCCGAGGTAGAGCCATTGGTTCACCTTGGTCGCGGGGGAAACTTCGAGCACGGGGATGGAGCGGCCTTTGAGGGGCTTCGTCCCGAGTTTCAAATCGGCGAGCATCTGCTGCACCGCTGGCTCGGTGGGTTTGATGCGGGCCAACGCCGCCTCAAACTGCGGCTGCCGCAAGCGCAGGTGCGAGATGACGTTGGCCACCGCCATGCGCACGCGCGGATGCGGGTCCTGCGCGGCGGTGGTGAGCCAGTTGAGCGCTTCGGGCAAACGCTCTGATTGGAAACGAACCAACTGCACGGCGGCGCTGCGATAGTGTGGGTTGGCGGACTGGAACAACCCGGCGAGCAACGCCGGCCGCACCTGGCCGTGCGCCTGAAGCACCCACAGCGCTTCGAGCGCCGCCGGGTCGAAGCCGGGTTGCTTTCGGTCCAGCGCGGCCAGCCACGCTTCGAGCGCGGGGACAACTTCCTTGCTCAGGCCGCGCAGGCGGATGCGCGCGTGGTGCCGGACGATGTCTTGCGGATGGGTGAGGAGCGCGAGGAGTTGCGGCACGGTCGCGCCGGCGATGTCCGGCCATTCCGTGACGACCGGTTTGCCGTTGTAAACCACCCGCCAGATGCGCCCCTTCTCGTGGTTCCATTGCGGGTCGCGCATCGGATGCTGCGCGTGGCCGATGATGCGGCTGGAGAAGTCCGAGATGTAAAGCGCACCGTCGAAACCAAACTCGCAGTCCACCGGCCGGAACGCGGCGTTGGTGGAGCTGACCAAATCGAGGCGGTCCGTGCCGATGATAGGCCCGCCGTCGGCGGTGGTTTTAGAAAGGGAAACGAAATAGCTGCCGAGCAGCGTGGCGGACGCGACGCCCTGCTGATACTCCGCTGGAAAGTTCGGGCTCGAAATGACACTGAGCGCGGAGCCTTTCCCGTAGTTCACCACGGTGCCGTGGCCATAAGGGTGATAAGCCCCGAGCGGCGTCCAAGTGAGCGGCAGCCCATCGAGCACATGCCCGCCGCCGTAGCGTTGAAAGATATTGCCGTAGCGGTCGAAGGCAACTTTCCACGGATTGGGTGTCATGCTTTGCCACTCGGCCGTGATGCGACCGCTGGAAGGAATCAGGCGATACGTCGTGGAGTCGATGCCGCGCACCACGCCGAAGGGCGTCTCGAATTGCGACCGGTGAAACACACCGTCGCAGAAAATCACATGGCCCAACGGGTCGGTCGCGACCATGCCGCCGTGATGCGAGTCGGTCACATCCACGCCGCGCAGCAGCTCCGTCTGCGTGTCCGCCCGGCCGTCGCCATCGGTATCCTGCAAAATCAGCAGCCGCGGCTGTGCGGAGACGATGACGCCGCGTTCGTGAAACGCGACGCCGTCGAGCGCATCGAAACCCTCCGCGAACACCGTGCATTTGTCCGCCTTCCCGTCGCGATTGGTGTCTTCGAGAATTAGAATTTTGTCGCGCGGCTGCGCGCCGGGAACGGTGTGCGGAAACGACGGCATCGTCACGACCCACAAACGCCCCCGTGCGTCGAAGGCCATCTGCACCGGGCTTTTCAAATCAGGAAACTCCACCTCCGACGCGAAGAGATTGAGCGTGTAACCGTCGGCGACCTTCAGCTCCTTCTGCTGCTCCGCGGGCGGCCTGACGATGCCGCCCCCGAACCGGTCGGTCTTCCTCTGGCCCTCCGGCAGCGGCGACAGGGACGGCGCGGGAAAGTCGGTGAAGTGCGCGGACGGCTTGCTCACCAAGTCGTGCAGGATCTGGTCGGCCTGCTCGATGAGCTGATGATAGCGCGGCATCTCGGCGGCGTATTCCTCGGGCCGTTTGCGCACGCCGTAATACACCACGCCGTTCTTCGGCCGCACGATGTCGGCCACGGCGCGAGACTTTTGCGCGGCGGCCAGGGCCACGTCCTCCACCCGCCAGGTGGGCACGCGGGCCACCGCCGCCTGCCCCAGCAACGCGCGCGCGATGACGACGCCCAGCTCGCGATTGCCCGCCTCGTTGAGATGAATGCCCTGAGTCGTCAGCGGCACCGGGCTTTTCGCGTAGGCAAGCTGGCTCGCGGCAAAGAGGTCCACGAACAGCGCGCCGCGGGCCTTCGCCAACTCGGAAATCACGGCGGAATACGCGGCGATTTCGGCGTTGCGCGGCCCGGCCTCCGGAACCGCGATGGGCGAAAGCAGCACGAGCTTCGCATTCGGATGCAGCCGGGCCACCTCGCGCAAATGCGCCTCGAACTGAGCGCGGAACTCGCCCAATCCGGCGCGGCCCGCGAAGGACTCATTCATGCCGTAACCGAGCACGACGACATTCGCTGGCCACCTGGCCAGCAGCGTCTTCAAGTGTTCGACATAACCCTCGGCGCGCAGCCGGTAACCGACTTCATCACCGGTCCACGCGAGGCTGCGCACGCGGAGGCGCAGGTCGGGATGCGCCAGTTGCAATTGCGCCTCGAGGTGGCCCGACTCCAGCAGGCGCTCGACCATCCCGCCGCCGTAAAACAGAAGCAGGTCGTTCTTTGCCAGCGGGATGGCGGGGCCCGCAGGGGAATTGGCGGCGAGGGCTTGCTCTGCGAGCATCAGCAACAGGGCGACGAACGGCAACAGGCGCTTCATTGTGTGGCAGGGTTTGGCATGCGTTTCACCGGGTCGCAAGCCACAACGCGCAGCCGGCATGACCTTCGGGTCGCAGGTCGCAGGCGAGGACAAACGCCAAGCACCGCGAGCCGAATATTCTAGCGGATGCTGAGCTTGGCACTGGAGCCGGATGCCACTCCTGAAAGTCTGGCCCGATTCTCAGCCTCAATGCGCGTGCTGAAATGCGGCGTGCTTGGCGTTGCCTTCGGCGAGCAGATACGCGAGCAGGTCGAGGATTTGTTCCTTGTCCAGCGCGTTGACTAGGCCGGCGGGCATGAGCGAGAGCGCGGAAACTTTGCGCGACTTGATGGCGCTCTTGGGGACTTTCTGCACTTGGGCTGCGGTCGGGCCGGTTTGGATGGTCACCGTCGTCGCGTCCTCGGCGAGGATGAGACCGGTCGGGGAATTGTCGTCGCCGAGGTTCAGCGTCACGTTGCGATACTTCTCTTCGATGGTCTTCGAGGGCTCGAGGATTTCCTGCAAGACGAGCTTGGCGTCGCCTTTGTATTTCTTCACGACGTCGCTGAGGCTCGGGCCGAAGTTGACGCCTTCCTTGCCGAGTTGGTGGCACT
>CAMBZO010000329.1 GCA_945872195.1 Akkermansia muciniphila
ATCGCCGTGTAGTCGGTGCCAACGTGAGGTGGCTCACTTCCCATGGTATCTCCAACTCCTACGCTGACGGTCTGGCCCCTCGACCCCGCCGTCACGTTCCTGAACCACGGCTCGTTCGGCAGTTGTCCGCTGGCCGTGCTGGAGTTTCAGCGTGAGTTGCGCGACCGGATGGAGCGGCAGCCGGTGACGTTCTTCGTGCGGGACTTGGAGGGCTTGCTGGACGAGGCGCGAGCGAAGCTGGCGGAGTTTGTCGGCAGCGCGGCGGCGGACTTGGTGTTCGTGCCGAATGCGACCTCGGGGGTGAACGCGGTGTTGCGCTCGCTGGAGTTTGATCCCGGCGATGAGCTGCTGGTCACCGACCACGAATACAACGCCTGCCGCAATGCGCTGGACTATGTGGCGCAACGCAGCGGTGCGCGCGTGGTGGTGGTGAAGATTCCGTTCCCGCTCACGAGCGCGGCGGAAATAACGACCCGCGTGCTGGGCGCGGTGACCTCCCGCACGCAACTGGCGTTGCTGGACCACGTGACCAGTCAGACGGGGATGGTGCTGCCCATTGAGCTCCTCGTGCGCAAGTTAAACGTGCTCGGCGTGGACACGCTGGTGGATGGTGCTCACGCGCCGGGGATGGTGCCGCTGAATCTCGCACGCCTCAACGCGGCCTACTACACGGGCAATTGTCACAAGTGGATTTGCTCGCCGAAAGGCGCGGCCTTCCTCCACGTGCGTCGCGACCGGCAGGAGCGCATCCGCCCGCTGGTCATCAGCCACGGCGGAAATTCCCAGCGCACGGACCGCTCGCGCTTCCTCGTCGAGTTCGGCTGGATGGGCACGAGCGACCCGAGCGCGGCGCTGTCGGTGGCAAAGGCGATTGAGTTCATCGGTGCGCTGCGGCCCGGTCGCTGGCCGGAGGTGATGCGGAGCAACCGTGAGTTAGCCCTCGCCGCGCGCCGCGTGCTGTGCGACGCGCTGGGCATCCCGCTCCCGTGCCCGGATGAACTCATCGGCTCGCTGGCGTCCGTGCCCATTCCCGACGCCACGGACGCCACGCCTTCCAAGAACCCGCTCTACCTCGACGCGTTGCAGGAACGCTTGCTGGCGGAGTCCGGCATCGAGGTGCCGGTGGTGCCGTGGCCCGCGCCGCCGAAGCGCCTACTGCGCATCTCCGCACAGCTCTACAACTCACTGCCGCAATACGAGCGGCTGGCGGGGGCGTTGAAGCGACTGCTGTGAGTGGCGTCCGGCAATGGTCTGCGAGGTTTCGGAACCGTTCGTATCTTCGCACACTGGTTCCGCCGGGCGGGACGCCCGGCTCTACGGCAGGCGAGGACGCCTGCCGCCAGGGGTTGCTACCTCGTTGCCACCACGCGGACTTCTGAGGCCGGCAATGGAAGGTGCGCAAGTGAGCGCAACAACCTGAAGCCGCCTTCGCCAAGTTTCAACTTGCAGGCCCACGCCGACGCAGCGCGGTCGTAGCCGAACTGGCCGATGCCAACAGACTCCAGCTTGAAGCCGGACTCGGTCACGAGATTGCCGAGCGTCTGCGCGTTCCAAGAGAAGAGGTGGTGGTTCGGCTCGGCGGGGTCGTGGCGGCGGTAGCGGCGTTCCTTCTCGAAGGGCACATGGAGCAGGAGCTTGCCGCCGGGCTTGAGGACGCGACGGATTTCCGCGAGTGAGGCGGCGGGATTCAGCGCGTGCTCCAGCATGTGATGGCAAATGACCACATCGGCGCTGGCATCGGTGAGGGCGGCGGAAGCGGAGACGAACTCGATGCCCAACTCGCGCACGGCAGGCGCCAAGAACTCGGACACGTCGAAGCCGATGCGACGCGCGCACTTCAACTCCGCGAGGTTCCACCCCGCGCCGACGCCGAACTCGACGACGGTGTCCGTGGCGCGGATATGCGGGGCGAACTTCTCCGCGCGCAACCGGGCAACCCACGGAAAGGCGGCGGGCGGGAGGCCGCGTTTGCCTTGGTGGTAAGCGTGTCCGGCGTCGCCTTGATAGTGGCGAGCGGCGGAGTTGTCCAACGAGTCGGGCATGGCCAAAACGTAGAGGAACGCCCCCGGCCTTGTCGAACGTGCAAGCGCACGTTTTGGCCGACCATTCAGCACCTCCAAGATCGGTTTTGAGTTGGGCAAGGGGCAGCATTTCACCGCGCTCCGTGCCCAATTTGAGAACGTTCGGCGACGCATCAGTTTTACGCGGGCTTGAATTCGCGCTGCGAAAACGAATTATCTGCTTATGTCGAACACGCAAAAAGAAGAGGTGGCCGCGTTTTACGAAGCGCACCACAGCCACGGAAAATACGATTATCTCTACGGCGGCGAGGACCGGAAGGAGATGTTCGTGCAGCTCGTCGGCACGGGAAAGAGCGTGCTCGAAGTAGGTTGCCGCGCGGGAAATCTCACGCAGCACTTCGCCAAGGGAAACACGGTGGTGGGCGTGGACATTGATCGCACGGCGTTAAAACTCTTCCAGGAACGTCTCGGCTGCCAAGGTCATTGGGTGGACGTGGATGTCGAGCCGCTCCCCTTCCCCGACCAGTCCTTTGACACGGTCGTCTTCTCCGAGGTCATGGAGCATGTGCGTTTTCCACAGAAGGCTTTGGGCGAAATCCGCCGCGTGCTCAAGCCGCAGGTCGCCTCATCGGACCGGTGCCCAACTCCTTCCGTTTCCGCAACCGCCTGCGCTTCCTCGTGGGGCGGCAATACGAGAGCGATCCGTCGCATCTGCGGCAGTATTCGCACTCAATTTTGCGTCGCGAATTGGAGTCGCACTTCCGTGCAATCGAGATTCATCCCGTCTCCGGGCATCTGCTCGGCGGCGGCAGCACGGGCATTCCCGTTTTCCCGTGGCTGCCATTCCGCGTGCGGGCCCTGTTCGCGTTGGACCTCGTCTTTGTAGGCACGCCGAAATGAAGCTCGCCCTCATCCGCCGCCAATTCGCCTCCACGGGCGGCGCGGAGTTGTATCTGCAACGCCTCCTGCAGGCGCTCGTGCGCGGCGGTCACGAGGCGCACCTCTTCGCGGAATCATGGGACGGCCAGCTCGACGGCGTCCACCTCCACGCCGTCCCTGCCGGCGGCAATCGCGCGCTGCGCGCCACGCACTTCGCCGACGCCGTGGCAGCCGAACTGGCGAAGCATTCCTTCGACGTGACCTTCAGCCTCGAGCGCACACATCGCCAGGACGTGTATCGCGCGGGCGACGGTGTGCATCGGGTCTGGCTTCAGCGGAGGCAGCAGTTTGCGCAATGGTGGCGGCGGCCATTCGTCGGCCTCGGCGGCTTTCACCGGAACATGATGAAGCTGGAGGCCCGCACCTTCGACCCGGCGAACACACGCCATGTCATCGTCAACTCCGACATGGTCCGGCGGGAGATTTTGGAGCACTTCCATTTTCCGGCGAACCGAATTCACCTCGTCCGCAACGGCATTGACCTCGACCGCTACCGGCACGGCCAGCGCAATGCGACGCGGGAACGTTTCGGCATCAAGCCCGATGACACGCTGCTTCTCTTTGTCGGCTCCGGCTGGGAACGGAAGGGGCTGCGCTTTGTGCTCCGCGCCTTCCATCGCCTCAATGCTCCCCGCGTGAAGCTGCTCGTCGTCGGCAAGGGCACGCGGCCCTTCACCACCCCGGACGGAGCGATATTCGCCGGCCCCATGAGCGACGTGGAAAACGCCTACGCCGCGGCAGACCTGCTGCTCTTCCTGCCCATCTACGAGCCTTCGTCCAACGTCGTCGC
>CAMBZO010000330.1 GCA_945872195.1 Akkermansia muciniphila
CAAACCTTGATGTGCTGGTGGTAACCGCGGTCGAGGTAGTAGCCGCTGGTCATGGTGCCGAACATCCCGTTGGTGAAACGTAACGCGGCGGCGTTCGAGTCCTCCACGTCCATCGGTTGCCCGCCGACGTTGCCGGAGAAGCCCGCGACAGCCTCGACCTCCGCGCCGGTGATGAAGAGTGCGAGGTCGAGCCAATGAATGCCCAGCCACGTGAGATGCCCACCGCCTCCGCGCGCCTTTTGTCCCATCCAACTCTTGCGATAGCCCTCGCTCTTCAGCCGCGTTTGGTCGGCGACGAGGTGGATCTCCATGCCGTAGAGCTTGCCGAGCCGGCCTTCGCGCACGAGTCGCTGCGCCTCGCGCGCCTCCGGGCGCAGTCGGTTCGCGAGCGCGAGCATCAGGTGCAGATGCTTGCCCTCGGCCTTGCGCACGAGCGGCTCGAAGTCCGCCGCGCGCACGCACGCGGGCTTCTCGGCGAGCACGTGGCAGCCCTGTTCCAGCGCAGCGTCAATCGCCGTGGGCGTGAGCACGGCCTCCATCGTGATGAGCGCCATCTTCGGCTTCGCCTCGCGCAGGACAGTCGAAATGTCTTTGCCCGTGGATTTCAGTTTTGGCCCAAGCGCTTTCTGCGCGGCGGCGAAGGTGCTGCCGCTCGGGTCCGCGACGGAGACTTCGCCGACCTCGCTGCTCGCGGCGAGCGCGGTGAGGTAAGCGTCCAGATGCGGACCTCCCGCGTGGGTGAGAATGGCGACGGGGATGGGCATGAGAAACTCGGTTGAGTTTACTTCCCCGCCTGCTCCACCTGCGCCGCGAGCTTCTCCAAATCAATCTGCTCGCCCGCCGCCGGGAACTTGTGCGGGAGCAGATACCAGTCCTCCGTGAAGCTAACGCTCGCGCCCGGTGCGATGGGCTTGCGAGGCCCGTGCGGCTCCAACTCGCACGCGGGCACGAAGCTCGCCTGCGGATACCAGAAGCACAGCGTCAGGCCGGCGATTTCTGGATACACGCCGTCCTTCGGCGAGGGGTAGCGCTTCACGAACGCTTGGTCGTGCGGCATCACATAGGCGAACCAGCCGGCGTTCGAGTCGAAGCCGAGCTTGGGCTGCTTCGTGGGGCCGAGGACTTCGAGGAAGTTGCCGCGCATGCGCACGTTCGGGTCCGTGGGCTTGAGAATGATGGAGTGCTCCGCGCCTTGGTTATACATCACGAAGCCGGTCGGAAACCGCCGCGTGTCCGGCGTCTGCGGGATGACACCGATGCCGCCGTGGACCGCGAAGGTGCGGCTCCAGTGCGTCCAATGCTTCGTCTCCTGCGACCCGTTTTTGATGACCTGCTCGCAGGCGAGATGCGTGCCGGTGGCGGCGAGGCGGAAGTTGCGGATGAGCTGCACGCCGGTGGCCGCGTCGGGTTGGCTGGTGAGCCGCACCGCGCGCGGGCCGGTGGCCTCAGCCTTCCATTCGCCGGCCCAAAGCGTGTCGCGCTTGGGGATGAGATACTCGGGGCCGATGTCGAAGCGGCCCGCGCTCGACGGCGCTTTCGGTCCGCCGGGCGTGCCCCACTTCTCCTCACGCGGGTCGAGGTAGAGGGCGTTCTTGCCCTTGAAGGAATACTCCAGCACGCGTCCGCCGACGTGGTGACCGAGCGTGATCTTTGTGTCGGCGTTAGAGAGTTCGAAGCAGTCGGGGTAGTTGAGCACCTTCACACGGCGCACGCCCTCGGGCAGTGCGGCGGCGGAGGCGGAGACGAGGAAGCCCAGCAAGGCGGCAGCAGCGGCGAAACGGGTGGAGCGCATACCGCAGTGTGAGCGGCGGGGCAGGGGTAATTGCAACGCTGAATTCCGCCCCTTACTCGGGTTGGCGCACCACGCTCTCTACTTCGCCCGTCCTCAAGCGCGTCTTGAGCACTTGCCCCGGCTTGGCCTCCTCCGCGCGGTGGATGACTTTGCCGGTCGCCGCATCCGTGGTGATGGAGTAGCCGCGTGCGAGGACGTTCTCCGGCGAGAGCAGGCGCAGGCGGCTGGTGAGTGCGGCGAGTTGCTCCCGGCGCAAGGCGAGTTGGGCGGTGGGCTTGAGACGCTGAAGGCGCGCGGCGGCTTGCTGGAAGCGATACCCTCGCTCGCGCACCCGTGACTTCGCCTCGCGGAGCAGCGCGACGCTGGCGTCATCCAGCCGCTGCGCCCATTCCTGCAAGCGCCGACGTGGGTGCGCGAGCGTGAGCCGGTGGCGGACTTGGACGAAGCTCTCTGCCGCCGCCTCCAAGTGCTGTCGCGCGAGCTGCCGCAGCCGTGCCGTCGCGTCCGCCACAAACTCGCGGCTGGCGAACGCGCCTTCCGTAATCAGCTCCGCTGCCACGCTGGGCGTGGCCGCGCGCAGGTCCGCGACGAAGTCTGCGATGGTGAAATCAATCTCGTGCCCAACCGCCGAAACGACCGGCACCGCCGACTCGAAGATGGCGCGAGCGACGACCTCCTCGTTGAAGGCCCACAAGTCTTCGAGCGAGCCGCCACCACGTGTGATGAGGATGAGGTCGAGCTTGGGCGGGTGAGAAAGTGAGAGAGTGGGAAAGTGAGAGAGAGCCTCAGACGCCGCTCCCACTTTCTCACTTTCTCGCTTTCTCACCTGCCCCGCGTCCCCTGCCGAAAAAGCATTCAACAACCGCACCGCCTCCGCCACTTCACGCGCCGCTCCATCCCCCTGCACGCGGCACGCGACGAAGATGACTTCCAGACCCGGCTGGCGGCGTGCGATGACGTGCAGCACGTCGCGGATGGCCGCGCCGGTGGGCGAGGTGACGAGGCCGATGCGCTGTGGGTAGCGCGGGAGCCGGCGCTTGCGCTCCAGCTTGAAGAGGCCTTCTGCCGCGAGCTTTTCCTTGAGCCGCTCGAAGGCCGCCTGCAACGCGCCCACGCCCTGCAACTCCGCGCTGCTGACGATGAGCTGATACTGCCCGCGCGCCTCATAGACCGTCACGTCGCCGGTGAGCAGCACCTTTTGGCCGTCGGCGAGCAGCGAGCGATGCGGGACGGCCGTGTTGCGGAAGAGCACGCACGCGAGCTGCGCGCCCGCGTCCTTGAGCGTGAAGTAAACGTGCCCGGACGCCTGCGCGCGGAGGTTGGTGATTTCGCCGGAGACGGCGACATGCCCGACCTGCTTCTCCAGCAGTCGCTTGATGTTCCCGGTCAGCTCCGAGACGGACAACACCTTGCGCACGACCTCCGTCGGGAAGAGTTCGCCGCCGAAGTCCCACTGCGATTTGGTTGGTTTGGCCACAGGTGGAAAACGATTTAACGCAAGGACACAAAGGCGCAAAGACGCAAGGAAGAGCAGAGAGGAAATGATTTCTCCGCGCCTTTGCGCCTTTGCGCCTTTGCGTTAACTCTCGTGCTCACTCGGATTGCGTTCCGGCTGTCGGCAACGGCTCCGACACCCGCTGAATCGCCGTCGCCTTGCCGGTCTTGTCGTCCAGTTCGATGACCACGCCTTGGAGCAGCACGCGGTCGCGGGAGACCGTAAAACGACGGGGTTGGCTGGTGATGAAGCGCTCGATGATGGGCTGGATGTCGCGGCCCAAGCAGCTCTCGTGCGGGCCGGTGAAGCCGGCGTCGCACAGGAAGGCCGTGCCGCCGGGGAAGATTTGCTCGTCCGCCGTTTGCACGTGCGTGTGCGTGCCCACCACGGCGCTGACCTGGCCGTCGAGCATCCGCGCGATGGCGATTTTCTCCGAAGTCGCCTCGGCGTGCATGTCCAC
>CAMBZO010000331.1 GCA_945872195.1 Akkermansia muciniphila
ACAAGTTGCGCATCGGCTTCATCGGCTGCGGCGGGCGCGGGACCGGCGCGGCGGCGCAGGCGCTCAAAGCGGATAGCAACGTCGAGCTGTGGGCGGTGGGCGATGCCTTCGCCGGCCCCATCGAGAACAGCCTCAAGGCCGTCGCCGCCAACGTGAAGGACGACAAGAAAATCAACGTGGCCCCGGAGCGGAAGTTCGTCGGCCTGGATGCTTACGAGAAGGTCATCAACAGCGGCGTGGACCTCGTCATCCTCACTTCGCCGCCCGGCTACCGCCCGGCCCACTTGCGCGCAGCCGTCGAGGCGGGCAAGCACGTCTTCACCGAGAAGCCCATGGCCACGGACGCGCCCGGCGTGCGCTCCGTCATCGAGTCAGTGAAGATTGCCAAACAGAAGAACCTCGCCCTCGTCGCCGGCTTCTGCTGGCGCTACGACTCCGCCAAGCGCGCCGTCTTCGGCAAGATGCTCGACGGCTCCATCGGCGACGTGCGCGCCGTCTATGGCACCTACCTCACCGGCCCGGTGAAGCCCATGCCCAAGGCCGACACCCGCCCCGCCGGCATGAGCGACCTCGAGTGGATGACGCGCAATTGGTATAACTTCACTTGGCTCTCCGGCGACGGCCTCGTCGAGCAGGCCATCCACACCGTGGACTGGATCCTGTGGGCGATGAAGGACAAGCCGCCGCTGAAATGCACCGCCGTCGGCGGTCGCCAAATCCCGGCCAACGGCGGCAACATCTTCGACCACATCGCCGTCGCCTACGAATGGGAGAAGGGCGTGCGCGGCTTCATCTCGCAGCGCCAGATCACCGGCTGCTTCGGCGAGAACTCCTTCTACGCGCTGGGCACCAAGGGCAACGCCTACATCTCGCGCGGCGCCTACACCACGGACTTGAACGGCGAGCGCAACTGGAAATACGAAGGCCCCACGCCCGACATGTATCAGGTGGAGCACGACGAACTCTTCGCCTCCATCCGCGCCGGCAAGCCGCTCAACGACGGCGACCGCATGGTGACCAGCACGATGGCCGGCATCATGGGCCGCATGGCCGGCTACACCGGACAGGAAGTCACCTGGGAGATGGCGCTGAACTCGAAGGAGGAAATCGCGCCGCAAAATCTCCGCGATTGGAACGGCAAGCTGGAAGTCCCGCCGCTAGCGCAGCCGGGCCGCACGAAGTTTATCTGAGCTTCCTCGCTGATTCAAGCGGTTGCCTTTCAATTGGGTTTCACAAGAGCAGGAGGAAACACACCTCTGACTCCCCTCGGCGAGGGCCAAGGGAGACCACCATCCAACCGAGACCGTTGCTCCGCGACGGGCAGTTGTGTAGTCTCCCCGTCTCGAATTTGAAACTGAATCATGAGTGACGAACCAACGACCACAGAAACCGAAGCCGCGCCGACAGAACCCCTCCCGCTCCCAACTCCCGCCGAGCTGGACGAGCTCCGCGCCAAGGCCGCCAAGGCCGACGAACACTGGGACCGCCTCCTCCGCCAAGGAGCCGACTTCGAGAACTTCAAGAAGCGCGCCGCCCGCGACCGGCAGGAAGACATCCGCTACGCCAACCGCGGCCTCTTCGACAAACTCATCCCCGTCCTCGACAACTTCGACATGGCCATGGCCGCCGCGAACAACGCGCAGGCCGGCTCCAGCGACGCGCTCAAGACCGGCGTGAGCATGATTCACAGCCAGTTCAAAGCCGCGCTCCTCGAATCCGGCCTCGAAGAACTCGACGCCACCGGCAAACCCTTCGACCCCAACTGGCAGGAAGCCGTCTCCCATCAGGAGTCCGCCGACGTGCCCGAGGGCCACGTGCTCCAGCAGCTCCGCATGGGCTACAAGCTCCGCGACCGCCTGCTGCGCCCCGCCACCGTCATCGTCGCCAAGCAACCCCCCGCACCCGCCACGACATGAGCGCGAAACGCGATTACTACCAAGTGCTCGAAGTCGAACGCGGTGCCTCCGCCGATGACCTCAAGAAATCCTACCGCAAGCTCGCGGTGAAATATCACCCCGACAAAAACCCCGGCGACAAAGCCTCCGAAGAGAAGTTCAAGGAACTCGGCGAAGCCTACGAAGCCCTCAGCGACCCCCAGAAACGCGGCGCCTACGATCAGTTCGGCCATGCCGCCTTCGACCCCCGCATGAGAGCAGGCGGCGGCGGACAACGCGGCAGCACCGGCGGCTTCCACGACCCCTTCGACATCTTCCGCGAAGTCTTCGCCGGCGGTGGTGGCGGTGGTGGTGGCGGTGGCGGCAGCATCTTCGAGGAACTCTTCGGCGAGCAGCAGCAGCGCAGCCCCACCGGCCCCCGTCGCGGCTCCGACCTGCGTTACGACCTCGAGCTCGACTTCGAGGAGGCCGTCCTCGGCTGCGAAAAGGAAATCAACATCTCCAAGCTCGACCAGTGCGAGACCTGCCACGGCGGCGGCGGCGAGAAAGGCTCCTCCGTCAAACCCTGCGGCACCTGCGGCGGACGCGGACAAATCATCCGCTCCAAAGGCATCTTCAGCGTCGCGCAAACCTGCCCCGACTGCGACGGCGCGGGGCGCAAGATAGACAAACCCTGCCGCGCCTGCCGGGGCGCTGGCCGCCGCGAGCGCGCCTCGAAAATCAAACTCAAGATCCCCCCCGGCGTGGACAACGGCGCGCGCCTGCGCTCCGCCGGCAACGGCGAGAGCGGCACCCGTGGCGGCCCCGCCGGCGACCTCTACGTCGTCCTCCACGTCCGCGAGCACGGCCTCTTCAGCCGCGACGGCGACGACCTCATCTGCGAGGTGCCCATCAGCTTCACCCAAGCCACCCTCGGCGCGGACGTGGACGTGCCCACCATGGCCGGTAGCAGCACCGTGCGCCTGCCCAGCGGCACGCAGCACGGCACCGTCTTCCGCATCCGGGGCAAAGGCGTGCAGAACATCCAAGGCCACGGTATCGGCGACCTCCTCGTGCGCGTGCAAATCGAAGTCCCGACCAAGCTCAACGCCGAGCAACGCGCCAAACTCGTAGAGTTTGCCGAACTCTGCAAAGACGACAACGTCCACGGCGACGCCGGCTTCTTCACCAAGGCAAAGGGCTTTTTTAAGAAAGGGGAGTAGGCCCCGTGCATCGCTTCCACATTCCACCCGGCACCGCGAATGGCGCAGAAGCCCAGCTCTCGCCGGAGGAATCTCATCACGCCGTCCGCGTCCTGCGCCTCGCCCCCGGTGACGCCGTGACCTTGCTAGACGGCGCGGGCGTCGAGGCGCGCGGCTCGGTCCTCGTGGCGGACAAGCGCGCCGTGCGTGTCGCCGTGCGCGAGCGAATCGTCCACCCTCCCCTGCCCTGCGCGGTGACGCTCCTCCAGGCGCTGCCCAAGGGGCGACTCATGGACACCATCGTAGAGAAGACCACTGAATTGGGCGCGGCGCGCATCGTGCCACTGCTCACCGAGCACACCGTCTCGCGGCCCGATGAGGACAGCGCCGCCAGCAAGCTGGAGAAGTGGCGCGCTACCGCGCTCGAAGCCGTGAAGCAATGCGGCAACCCCTGGCTCCCGCGCACCGAAGCCCCCGTGTCCTTCGCGGACTTCCTGCGCCGCAACGAGCGCTTCGACATCGCCCTCGTCGCCTCACTCCACCCCGGCACACGCTCGATGCGCGCGGTCTTCGCTGAGTTTCAAGCACGGGAAAACCGCCCTCCCGCAACGGTCGCGGTGTGGGTCGGACCGGAAGGAGACTTCACCGTGCAGGA
>CAMBZO010000332.1 GCA_945872195.1 Akkermansia muciniphila
GGCTTGCCCGCCAGCGACATCATCAAACTCGCGTCGAACGAAAACCCACTCGGCCCTTCGCCCAAAGCCCTCGCCGCGATTCAAGCTGCAGCAGCCAGCGTCCACCTCTACCCCGACGGCAACGCCTTCTATTTCAAGCGCCGCCTCGCCGATAAACTCAACGTCGAGACCCGCCACCTCATCTTCGGCAACGGCTCGAACGAAATCATCGAGTTCATCGGCCACGCGCTGATGGCCCCCGGCACCGACGTGGTCGTCTCCCAATACTGCTTCGCCATCTACCCCATCATCACGAAGATGGCCGGTGCGAACCTCATCACCGTCCCCGCGCGCGACCTCGGCCACGACCTGCCAGCGATGCTCCGCGCCATCACACCGCAGACCCGCGTGATGTTCGTCGCCAACCCGAACAACCCCACCGGCACCCTCGCCGCGCGCGCCGACCTCATCGAACTGGTCAACGAAGTCCCGCCGCACGTCCTGCTCGTGCTGGACGAGGCTTACATCGAGTTCCTCAACGACCCGGTGAACTTGATTCCGCTCATCACCGCCGGCACGAAGCCGAATCTCCTGCTGATGCGGACGTTCTCCAAAATCTACGGCCTCGCCGGCACGCGCGTGGGTTACGGCATCGGCCACCCGGAGCTGATTGCCGCGCTGGAGAAGATTCGCCAGCCGTTCAACCTGAACAGCCTCGCCCAAGCCGCCGCCCTCGCCGCGCTCGACGACGACGAGCACGTCCAGCGCACGCGCGGAACGAACTTCGCTGGGGTTCACCACCTGCAAACGGAGTTCGAGAAGCTCCGCATCGAGTTCGTCCCGACCGCCGCGAACTTCATCCTCCTGCGCGTCGGCGACGGCGCGCGGGTCTTCAGCGAGTTGCAGAAGCTCGGCATCATCACGCGCCCGATGGCCGGCTACCAATTGCCCGAGTGGCTGCGCGTGTCCGTCGGCACCGCAGCGGAGAACACCCGCTTCCTCGCGGGCTTGAAGCGCGTGCTGGGAAAGTAGCCACCACCTGTCATGAGCGCTGAAACAAATCCCTCAGAACCCGTCATCGCCACCTACTCCATCGTCGGCTTCGACCCCGCGAGCGGCGACCTCGGGGTCGCCGTGCAGAGCAAGTTCTTCGGGGTCGGCACCGTCGTCCCGTGGGCGCGCGCGGGAGTCGGGGCCGTCGCCACTCAGTCCTCGGCGAACATCACTTACGGCCCGCGCGGACTTGACCTACTTGCGAACGGCAGCACGCCCGAGCAAGCCGTCCGCCTCCTCACCGAGACCGACGAAGGCCGCGACAGCCGCCAACTTGGCATCGTGGATGCAAAGGGCCGCGCCGCCAGTCACACCGGCACCAAGTGCAACGTGTGGGCCGGCCACATCGTGCGCCCGAACTTCGCTGTGCAGGGCAACATCCTCGCTGGCGAAGCTGTCGTAAAAGCAATGGCCGCCGCTTACGAGAGGGCGCAGAAGGTGGAGGGCAGCGAACTGGCCGACTGGCTCGTCGCTGCACTGCACGCGGGCGAAGGCGAGGGCGGTGACGTGCGGGGCCGCCAGTCCGCCGCGCTGCTCGTGGTGCGAGAGAAGGGCGGCTACGGCCGCGCCACCGACCGTTACATTGACGTGCGCGTGGACGACCACCCGGACCCCAACGTCGAGCTTTCGCGCCTCCTTGAAATCCACAAACGCTTTTATCCGAGCCTCCACCGCAACCGTCCGGTGCGCTGATGCCTGCGCCCGTCGAGCCTTCGCTGCGCCGTCGCATTGCCCTGCGGTTGGGGCGGGCGGGGTTGATTGTGGTGGGCGTGCTCGCGTTGCTGTCCATGACTGGCTCTGCGCCCCACCCACTCGGCCTCACCGGTGGCAAGCTCGCCCCCTGCCCCGACTCGCCTAATTGCGTCAGCAGCACCGCGTCGGACCCGCGCCACGCCATCGTGGGGTTCGCGCTGGACCGTTCGCCCGGCGCGGCTAAGGAGGAGCTGAAACAAGCCATCGCCATACTGCCGCGCGCGAAGCTCATCTCCGAGTCGGACAACTACCTGCGCTTCGAGTTCCGCAGCTTCCTCTTCCGTTTCGTGGACGACGTGGAGTTCCACCTCGACGAGACGACGAAGACCATTCAAATCCGCTCGGCCTCGCGCGTCGGCCACAGCGACTTCGGCGTGAACCGCCGCCGCGTCGAGGCCATCCGCGCCTTGCTGCCGGAAGCAATGCGCTCCCAACCCTCGGGGGCCTGGTAGCTTCGCCGCGCCGCCGTGAAGCCGGTTGTGGGAGGGACCTGAGGAGTCTCACACTTCGTTTGGGGTGAGCGGTGGTCGCGGCCATTCAAGAGAGGGATTCAAAAGTATCGCCATGAAGCGTGCAGCACGGCACGCTGCCCGCCGCTATGTCCGGTCTTATCGCCATTGTCGGTCGCCCCAACGTCGGGAAATCCGCGCTTTTCAACCGCATCGCCGGTCGCCGCATCGCCATTGTGCATGACATGCCGGGCGTCACGCGCGACCGCGTGACCGCCGAGGCCGAGTGGCGCGGGCGGGCCTTCACGCTGGTGGACACGGGCGGCATCGGCCTGCTGCGCGGCGAGAAGGTGGAGGATGTCATCGCCAACGCGGCGCTCGAACAGGTGCAGATCGCCGTCGAGTCCGCGCACGTCATCATCCTCGTCGTCAACGTGCAGGAGGGCATCGTGCCGCTGGACAAGGAAGTGGCCGACCGCTTGCGCAAGTCCGGCAAGCCCGTGCTCGTGGCCGTCAATAAGGTGGACAACTACAAGTCCGAGGCCGGCATCACGGAGTTTGCGGAGCTGGGCTTCGACCAGATTTTCCCCGTCACCGCGATCCACGGACGCGGCATCGAGTGGCTGATGAACAAGGCGGCCAATTACTTGCCGGAGGCGAAGCCGGACGACAACCCGGAGGGGGATGCGCCCTATGGCGTGTCCGAGGAAGATGCCGCCGCCGAAATGGAAGCCGCTGTCGCAGCCGACGCAGCCGCCGGAGAAGCCGGAGCACCTCTCCCAGTTAAGAAGGGTTTTCGCCCGCGCACCGGCCCGCTCAAGCTGGCCATCGTTGGCCGGCCCAACGTCGGCAAATCTTCCATCATCAACGCGCTCACGAACTCGGAGCGCGTCATCGTCAGCCCTATCCCCGGCACCACGCGGGATTCCGTGGACGTTCCGTTCGAGGTCGTGACCGAAGGCGTGAAGCAGCAGTATGTGCTCATTGACACGGCCGGCCTGCGCAAGGCGCGACGCGTGGACAACACCGTGGAGTATTTCAGCGTGCAGCGCAGCGAGGAGGCCATTCAGCGGGCCGACATCGTCGTGCTCGTCATTGACGCGGAGACGGGCATCGTCGAGCAGGACAAGAAAATTGCCGACCTCATCGTCGAGGCGAAGCGTGCGTGCATCGTGGTCATCAACAAGTGGGACTTGATGGACAAGGCCGTCCGCGAGGCCCGCGAGGAGGAGTTGGTCCGCAAGGAAAAGCAGAGCAAGCACCACCGTGAAGGCGCGGTCGCCAGCGTGCTCACGACGCTCGCCGAGTTCGGCACATGGGTGCAGGAAAAGCTCTTCTTCCTCGATTACGCGCCCGTGCTCTTCACCTCCGCCAAGTCCGGCTTCCAGCTCGACCGCTTGCTGGAGTCCGTCCGCTATGTCGGCGCGCAGCTCCAGCAGCAGGTGCCCACGGCCATCCTGAATCGCACGCTCACCGACGCCATCAAGCGCCG
>CAMBZO010000333.1 GCA_945872195.1 Akkermansia muciniphila
GGTTGAACTTTGAAATCCGTTGACCCGTCATTGGCCGCTACCTAGATTCGCGCACGATTTTTAAACGATTGTATCCGAGACTTGAAGCATGAGCACACCTACGGCAGCAGCAACGAGCAAAGGCCTTGAAGGCGTGATCGCGGCCCAGACCCGCCTGAGCGATGTCAAAGGCGACATCGGCCAGCTGATTTATTGCGGCTACGACATCAACGAATTGGCCGGCAAGGTTACTTACGAGGAAGTCGTCCACCTGCTGCATCACAACCATCTCCCGAACGCCAAGGAACTCCCCGAATTAAAGGCGACGCTGGCGCAGTTCCGCGACATCCCGCAGGGCGTCATCGACATCATCTGCAAGCTGCCCAAGGAAACGCCGCCCATGCATGCGCTGCGCACTGCGGTGTCGGCGCTGGGCTGCTTCGACACGACGAGCGAGGATGATTCGCAGCATTCCCAACGGCGCAAGGCCCTCCGGCTTATCGCGCAGGTGCCGGTCGTCACGGCCTACTTTCATCGCAACCGTCAGGGGCTGTCGCTCGTCCCGCCCGACCCCAAACTCGGCGAGGCCGCGAACTTCCTCTGGATGGTCAACGGCACCGTGCCCACCAAGGACATGGAAGCCACGATGGACGTGTGCTACGTGCTCCACGCCGACCACGGTATGAACGCATCGACGTTCAGCGCGCGCGTCACCATCGCCACGCTGTCGGACATGTATTCAGCCGTTACCACGGCTATCGGCACGCTGAAAGGCCCGCTGCACGGCGGCGCGAACGAGGGCGTCATCAAGATGCTGCACGAGATTGGATCGCTCGAAGCCGTCGACGGCTGGGTGGCCGACGCACTCGCGCAGAAGAAGAAAATCATGGGCATCGGCCACCGCGTTTACAAAGTGCTCGACCCTCGTGCGCCGCACCTCAAGCGCATGGCGCAGATTCTCAGCAGCCAGCTCGGCGAGCCGAAGTGGATTCAGATGTCCGAGCGCATCGCGGAGCTGATGCTCACCACGAAGAACCTCCACGCGAACGTGGATTTCTACTCGGCCACCGTTTACTACTCCCTGGGCATCCCGACCGACTTGTTCACGCCCATCTTCGCCATCTCGCGCACCAGCGGCTGGACTGCGCACGTGCTCGAACAACTCGCCGACAATCGACTCATCCGCCCGCAGTCGGTTTACACTGGGCAGGTCGGGCTGAAGGTCGTGCCGATAGAGCAACGCTAACAACACTCTCAAGTGCCGACAGGGCGGGCGATGAGTCCGCCCTGTTTGCTGAAAAACAAGACCTCCATTTCGAAATGAACATCCACGAATACCAAGCCAAGCAGCTATTGAAACAGTATGG
This sequence comes from Akkermansia muciniphila, assembly GCA_945872195.1. GTDB lineage: Bacteria > Verrucomicrobiota > Verrucomicrobiia > Limisphaerales > SXTU01 > SXTU01. The sequence continues at coordinate 1,347 of CAMBZO010000333.1, forward strand.
CGTCGCCGTCCCGCCCGGCGATGCGTGCAAGACCGTCGAGGAAGCGAAGGTCGCCGCAGAAAAAATCTTCGCCGCGGGCAATAAGCTCATCGTCATCAAGTCGCAGATCCATGCAGGCGGTCGCGGCAAGGGCACCTTCAAGCACGGCTTCCAAGGCGGCGTGAAGCTCGGAAAATCCGTGGCGGATGTCGTGAACTTCGCCGAGAACATGCTTGGCAAGACGCTCGTCACGAAGCAGACCGGGCCGGAGGGCCGCGTGGTCAGCACCGTGCTCGTCGCGGCGGCAGAGGACATCAAGAAGGAGTTTTACCTCGCGGTGCTGCTTGACCGCGCGAATTCCCGCCCGCTCATCATGGCTAGCACCGAGGGCGGGGTGGACATTGAAGAAGTTGCTGAGAAGCATCCCGAGAAGATCATCAAGGAGCACATTGACCCGCTCGTCGGCTTCAAAGATTTCAACGGTTGGAAAATCGCCAACGCGCTCGGATTGCGCGGCGACCTCGCCAAGCAGGCGGTGAGGCTCCTCGCTGGCGTCTACAAGACGTGGTGGGAAGCCGACGCCGCGATGGTCGAGATCAACCCCCTCTGCATCTGCGTCGGTGCGGATGGCAAGGAGAAGCTCGTCGCCGTGGATGCCAAGATTGGTCTCGATGACAACGCGCTCTATCGCCACAAGGACATGCAGGAGATGCGCGACCTCGCCGAGGAATCGCCGCTGGAAATCGAAGCGAGCAAGTTCAACCTGAATTACATCAAGCTCGACGGCTCCATCGCCTGCCTCGTCAACGGCGCGGGCCTCGCGATGGCCACGATGGACATCATCCAGCACTACGGTGCCAGCCCCGCGAACTTCCTCGACGTGGGCGGCGGGGCGAGCAAGGAGCAAGTCACGGCGGCCTTCAAAATCATCCTGAGCGACCCGGCGGTGAAGGCCATTTTTGTGAACATCTTCGGCGGCATCATGGACTGCAACGTCATCGCCACCGGCATCGTCGCGGCGGTGAAGGAAACCGGCCTGACGCTCCCGCTCGTCGTGCGCCTCGAAGGCAACAACGTCGCCGCCGGCAAGAAAACCCTCGCCGAGAGCGGCCTCACACTCATCACCGGCGACTCGATGGCCGACGCGGCGCAGAAGGTGGTCGCGACGGTCGCGAAGTAAACTCAGTCTCAACGCACATTTTAAATGGCCATTCTAGTCACTCCGCAAACCAAGCTTCTCGTCCAAGGCATCACCGGTGAATTCGGTGCGCGCCACGCCAAACTGTCCCTCGACTACGGAACGCAAGTCGTCGCTGGCGTCACGCCCGGCAAGGGCGGCCAGTTCTTCGAGCATGGCGGCCACAAGGTGCCCATCTTCGACACGGTGGCCGACGCCGTGAAGCAGACCGGCGCGACCGCCAGCGCCGTCTTCGTCCCGCCGCCCTTCGCCGCCGACGCGATTCTCGAAGGCGTAGATGCGGGCCTCGAACTCGTCGTCGCCATCACCGAAGGCATCCCCGTGCGCGACATGGTGCGCGCCAAGCAGTCGATGGCTGGCAGCAAGACGCGCCTCATCGGCCCGAACTGCCCCGGCGTCGTCACGCCCGGTGAGGGCAAGGACTCGCACGGCGGCTGCCGCATCGGCATCGCGCCCGGGTATATCCACAAGAAGGGCAACATCGGCGTCGTCTCCCGCAGCGGCACGCTGACCTACGAAGCCGTATGGCAACTCACGAGCCGCGGCGTCGGCCAGAGCACCTGCGTCGGTATCGGTGGCGATCCAGTCAACGGCACGTCGCACCTCGACGTCATCAAGCTCTTCATGGCCGACCCCGAGACCACCGGCATCATCATGATCGGCGAGATCGGTGGCAGCGCCGAGGAAGAGGCCGCCGAGTGGATCGCGAAGCACGGCACCAAGCCCGTCGCCGGATTCATCGCCGGCGCGACCGCTCCTCCTGGACGACGCATGGGGCACGCCGGGGCGATTGTGAGCGGTGGCAAGGGCACAGCCGAAGCGAAAATAGCTGCGTTCAAAGCCGCCGGCATCGGCATCGCCGCCACGCCGAGCGACATGGCGGACACGCTGCTGAAGATGATGTAGGAGGCCGCTCGGCGACGTGCGATGCCCTGCGTGCTGTCGCACGCTGCGAGAGGGGAACAAGACCGAGAACCGGCGCGTCACCGCCTACGGCAGGAGGACAGCGCGGTAGTAGCGACGGGCGCTGCCCGGCGGCGTGCTGTCCGTAAAGGTGAGGACACCGGGTCCGCTGTTCACCGTGGTCAACGAAGTCCAGACGCGAAGGTCCGTTGAGAAATCAATCCGGTAAGATCGGCCCGGTTCAGCACTCAAGGCTCCAGAGAACAACTGTCCAGCGAGACTCGACACGCTGCTCGCG
>CAMBZO010000334.1 GCA_945872195.1 Akkermansia muciniphila
GCGGCGCGAACCCGATCCCGGTGCTCATCCCCTGCCACCGCGTTTTGGCCGCGAATGGAGGCTTGGGCGGATTCTCCGGCGGTTTGGAATGGAAGCGTCGCCTGCTCGCGCTGGAGGGCGTGCTTTTGACGTGATCTCGGGCGGGCACCCGATTTCGCCGTTGACGCTTCCCTTCACCGGCCCGTAGGCTTTTTCCCGTAACTGCGGTGTCGCGCGTGTCGCGATGCGGCGGAAATCTCACATGGCTGAAGGTTATTGCGTCAAATGCAAGTCGAAGAGGGAAATCACCGCTGGCGTTGAAGAGGTGATGAAGAACGGGCGCAAGGCCATCAAAGGCCGCTGCCCCACCTGCTCCACCGTCATGTTCAAGATTCTTGGAGGCAAGGCTGTTTCGCCTGCCGCCCCGGCGAGTCCCGGCCCCGCCGCGCCCGCCGCCTAGTCCGCCCCTCACAACTTCATTTCATGGCCCAGCAGCTCGCCTACGTCATCGTCACGCCCTACACCCTCGCCAAATCCCGCACCGGCGGCATTTTGGCCCGGCTGATCACCCGCACTGGCTTGGAGCTAGTTGCCGCTCGCATGTTCGGCGCGTGCCAGGAACTCGTGGAGGAATACTCCAAGGTCGTCATCTCCGCTGCCGACCCGCAGGACCGCAGCGTCCAGCAGCTCATCCACGACTACATCGTCCACGAGCTTGGCCCCGATCCGAAGACCCAGCGCCGCCGCCGCTCGATGATGCTCCTCTTCCGGGGCGAGGACGCCGTGCGCAAGGTCCGCTCTGTTGTCGGAAACATCAGCCACTCCCGTCGCGGCGGTGAGACCATCCGCGACACTTTCGGCGACTACGTTTTGGACGAGCGCGACCAAGTTCGTTACTTCGAGCCCGCCGTCCTCGCCGCGCCGACCGCCGAAGAAGCCGGTGTGAAGCTCAAGCTCTGGGCGCGTTACTCCGATGCTGACGGCGGCATCCTCGAAGACTGTGTCGAGCACCCGTCCGGCGAGAAAGTCGAGCGCACCCTCGTCCTCATCAAGCCGGACAACTTCCGCTTCGCCACCGGCCGCCCCGGCAACGTCATTGATTTCTTCAGCCGCACCGGCCTTTACATCGTCGGCATCCGCGTCCTGCACATGAGCACCGCGCAGGCGATGGAATTCTACGGCCCGGTGAAGGCCTTCCTTCGCACCAAGCTCAAGTCCGTCGTCGCCGCCAAGGCCAAGGCTGCGCTGGAGAAAGACCCGAGCATCGGCTTCACCCTCTCAGCTGAGGCCGAGGCCGCGCTAGGCGAACTCCTCGGACCCGCTTTCGGCGACAACCAGTTCGACAACATCGTCCGCTTCATGTCCGGCCGCGCGGAGTCCGAGTGCTCGAAGGACCAGTTGGCCGAGCCCGGCACGGAGAAGTGCATCGCCCTCGTTTACGAAGGCACGAACGCCGTCGCCAAAATCCGGGACGTCCTCGGCCCCACCGACCCCGCGAAGGCTCCGCCCGGCTCCATCCGCCGCGAGTTCGGCTCGAACATCATGATCAACGCCGCGCACGCCAGCGACGCCCCCGAGAACGCCCAGCGCGAACTGGGGATCGTCCAGGTCGAGGCGAACGACTTCAAGCGCGTCGTTGACCAGTTCTACAGCGGGCAATGAGGTGGGGCGCGTCTGTCCCCGCACCGACTGGAACACTGTCAACCTCAGCGAGGTCCTCCAGAGACCATCGCCTTCCCCCGCAGCGCCTCGGTATTCCCCGCTCGCCTCGATTCCTGCAACGGCAGGCTTCCCAGCCCACCGCCGCCTGCTAACCTCCCTCCATGAAACTCGTGCTCACGCTCGCCCTCTGCGTCCTCACCCAGCTCGGCTCCGCCCAACCCAAGCCGCTTACCGACATCCCGCTCAAGGACATCGCCGGCAAGGACACCTCGCTCAAACCCTTTGCCGGAAAAGTTCTCCTCATCGTCAACGTCGCGTCCCAATGCGGGGCCACGCCGCAATACTCCGGACTCGAAGTCCTGCACAAGGAATACGCCGCGCGCGGCCTCGCCGTCCTCGGTTTCCCGTGCAACGACTTCGGCGCGCAGGAACCCGGCACGGCCGCCGAGATTAAACAATTCTGCACCACGAACTACAAAGTCACCTTCCCCCTCTTCGCCAAGGTCCGCATCGCCGGCGGCCCGGAGCAGCACCCGCTCTTCAACGCGCTCACCGGCAAAGGCTCCCCGCTGCCCGGTGCCGTGACGTGGAACTTCAGCAAGTTCCTCGTGGGCCGCGACGGCAAGCTCCTCGCCCGCTTCGACACCAGCACCGAGCCGGACGATGCCGCGCTGGTGAAGGCCATCGAGAAGGCGCTCGCCGCGAAGTGAACCTCCTGCTCATAATCCTGATCCTAATCCTGCTCCTCGGGGGATGGCGGAGCAGGAGCAGGATCAGTATTACGAGCAAGAGCCAGCCCTCGCCCGCCTTGCACCTGCTCCTCGCCCGCGTTAAGAACGCCCGCCGCTGGCTCGTGCCCCTGCTGGGCCTGCTGGTCATCGCCCTCATGCTTTACCGCTTCGAGCACAGCCAAGTCTATCATCCGACCCGCGACGCGGAATACACGCCCGACGATGTGGGCCGCGTCAGCGAGGAAGTCTGGCTGAAAACTCCCGACAACCTCCGTCTCCACGCGTGGTTCTTCGCTGCTGAACAGTCCGCGCCCCGCGCCCGCTACGTCATGCTCTTCTGCCACGGCAACGGTGGAAATCTCACCTCCCGTCCCGGCTACTACCGCGCCATCCTCGAAACCGGCGTGAGCCTGCTCGCCTTCGACTATCGCGGCTACGGTCGCAGCGGCGGCGAGCCAAGCGAGGCCGGCACTTACACCGACGCCGCGACCGCCTACCAATGGCTTCGCACGCGAGGCTTCGCGCCGGAGCGCATTCTTGTTTGGGGCGAATCCCTCGGCGGCGGCATCGCCAGCCAGCTCGCAGCCACCGAGCGCGTGGGCGGACTTGTGTTGCAAAGCACCTTCACCAGCATCCCTGACATCGGCGCGGAGCTTTTCCCATGGCTGCCGGTGAAGCTCATCAGCCGCATCAAATACGACACCCTCAGCCGCCTGCCCGACATCCCCTGCCCCGTCGTCGTCATGCACAGCCGCGCCGATACGACGATCGGGTTCCACCACGGTGAGCGCAACTTTGCCGTGGCCCGTGAGCCGAAAGCCTTTGTCGAAATCGGCGGTGACCACAACGACGCCCTCCTCGCCAACCGCGCTGCGTATGTCGCCGGGGCGGAGCGCGTGGTGCAACTGGCCATCACAGCCGAAGGGAAGCGGGCAGGTGAGAAAGCGGGAAAGTGAGCCGGTGCGAATCCCCCCGAACCACCCCTTCCATCGGCTCACTTTCTCACTTTCTCGCCTGCCCACTTTCCCACCTGCGCAATGAAACTCCTCCTTCTCCTCGCCACCCTCGCCACCGCCGCCCACACTCACGCCGTGGACATCATCGCGCACCGCGGCGCGTCGCACGACGCTCCTGAGAACACCCTCGCCTCCTTCCGACTCGGCTGGCAGCAGCGCGCCGACGCCGTCGAATTGGACATCTGGCTTACGAAGGACGGCAAGATTGTCGTGTGTCACGACGCCGACACCAAGCGCACCACGGGCATCGCAAAGAAAATCCCCGAGAGCACGCTGACTGAACTCCGCGTCCTCGACGCCGGTTCGTGGAA
>CAMBZO010000335.1 GCA_945872195.1 Akkermansia muciniphila
CAGTGGCACTCAAATGCTGGTGAAGTAAACGCAAGTGCTTGTGGATATTGGTGGCCGACGTGGCGGAATTGGCAGACGCGCTAGACTCAAAATCTTGTTCCCTAACGGGAGTGTGGGTTCGATTCCCTCCGTCGGCACCAAATCAAGGCAGGCACTCAAACCTCGGCACAGTATGGCCTTGGCATTGCGCGGAGTTTGCTAATATCCACGCGCGAACCACCCGCACAGTTCGAAACGGCCACACCGTGCCGTCCGTGCCTACAGCTTGTTGAACCGGTGCACGCGGCCGAACCTGTTGTATTCGGAGACGAAGATGTCGCCGGCGGCGTTGAAGGCCACGCCGTGCGGCGCGGTGACGAAGCCGGGACGCCACTTGGCGGGTTCGAGGCTGTTGTTGCCCGTCTCGCCCTTCGTGTCGTTCAGGCCGAGGCGCGCGACGAGTTTACCTTCCTTGTCGAGCACGCTGACCGCGCCACGGATTTCTCCGACAAGCGCGTAGTCGCCCTGGACGGCGATGGCGGCGGGCGCAAGCAGGTCGCTGGCGACGACGCCGAGGAAATCGCCGTCAATGGACACATGCACGACGCGGAGCTTTTCACGGTCGCAGCAGATGATGCGGACGGGGCTGAAGCGGGTGTCCACGGCGATCTTGTGCAGGGTGCTGAACTCGTAGGGCGCCTTCTTGCCGCCGAAGGATTTCAGATACTTGCCGGACTTGTCGAAGCGGTGGATGTAGCTGGTGGAGTAGCCGTCGGTGACGAACCAGTCGCCGTTGGGCGCGACGTCCATGCCGGTCAGGGCGACGCGGGACTTGCCCTCGTTGGGGGCGGGGACGATCTCGCCCTTGTCGTTCTTCTTGGTGCTCTTGGGCACCTTGGCCTTGAACTCTTCCGGGATGGCGGAGGCGGGAATCTCCAAGACCTTCTTCCCGTCGAGGGTGAGCTTCACGATGGTCTGCGCGCCGAGGCGCGGGCCGTAGAGGAATTCGCCGTCGGCCTGTTTCTTGATGACGAAGCCGTGGAAGTCGTCCGGCGCGTCGGGGAGGTTGCGCAGCCATTTGCCATCGGGGCCATACACCTGCACGCCGGCTTTCGGATCCATGACGCTCACGTAGGCCTCGCCCTTGGAGCTGATGGCGATGTCGCCGTGCTGGTTGCCCATCTGCGGGCGGCCTTCGGGGAGTTTGAGCCAGTCGGCAGTGACCTTCCAATCAGCGGCGACGGCGTGGCCCAAAAGGGCGGTGAGGGTGAGAGCAGCGAGGATGTGTTTGTTCATGGCAATGATGGTTCGAGCTGACGAGGCGCTACGGGACAACAAACCGGCCCGGACTGTCAACGCTCGTTTGGACCAGCCTTCTACGCCGCCAGTGCCGCCGGCTTCTGCGCCAGCGCGTGAATCATGCTCTCGAAGATGAGTCGCCCGTCCGCGCTGCCCAGCAACGGCTCGCAGGCGCGCTCGGGGTGCGGCATGAGGCCGGCCACGTTGCGGCGGTCGTTGCAGATGCCGGCGATGTTTTCCAGCGCGCCGTTGGGGTTGGCGTCTTCGGTCACCTCGCCCTGCGCATTGCAGTAGCGCCAGAGGATTTGGCGGTTCGCCTTCATCTGGGTCAGCGTGTCGGCGTCCGCAAAGTAGCAGCCCTCCCCGTGCGCGATCGGCACGCGGAGCAACTTGCCCTCGGGTATCTGCGACGTGAACGGCGAGTCGTGCGCGGCGGTCTTGAGGAAGATGTTTTCGCAGCGGAACTGAAGCGAGCGGTTGCGGATCAGCGCGCCGGGCAGTAGGTGGGCCTCGCACAACACTTGAAAGCCGTTGCAGATGCCGATGACCAGCCCACCGTTGTCCGCGAATTGTTTCACGGCCTGCATCACGGGGCTGAGGCGGGCGATGGCTCCGCAGCGCAGGTAATCCCCGTAGCTGAAACCGCCGGGCACGATGACCGCGTCGGCGGGGCCGAGGGTGCTGTCCTTGTGCCAGACCAGCCGCGCGGAATGGCCGAGCAACTGCAGGGCGTGGACGGCGTCCTGATCACAGTTGGAGGCGGGAAATTGGAGGACGGCGAAGTTCATTTTAGCTTTCAGCTTTTAGCACTGGTCAGCTCCGGTGCTGACCGCTGACCGCTCTACTCGATTTCCAGTTTGTAATCCTCGATCACCGGATTGCTCAGGAAGCGGTGGCAGGCCTCGTCGAGCGCTTGCTGGGCGGCGGCGCGGTCCGTGCCGGGGGCGAGGTCAATCTCCACATACTTGCCCACGTGGACGCCGACGACCCCGGTGTATCCCATATGCTCCAGTGCGCTTTGCACGGTCTTGCCCTGCGGGTCGAGGACGGCCTTCTTCGGTGTGATGATGATTTTAGCTTTCATTGCAGAGCGGGCGATACCGCGAAAACGAGGCGGATGTTGGGCAACGGCTTCGGGCGAGGCGAGTGTTTTCTGAAAGCCCCGCAGTGGATTGGGACATCTCAGCCGGCAATCATGCGCTCGCCCGGCTGGAGCTTCATGCGCTCGGGGTCCAGGCCGTTGGTGGCGCACCAGGTGCGGTAGGCGATGGGGGAGATTTCGCTGGGCTTGATTTCGCTGCGCCCGCCCCAGAAGACGTTCGTGTAGCTCACCGTGATGCCGCAGCTCGCGAGGTGGGCATCAATCGCCGCCTTGTGGGCGAGCACGAGCGTCTTGTCCGTGCCGTGGGCGACGCCCATGACGTTCACGTTGCGGAACTCGGGGCCGCCTTCGCGCCAGTAGGCGTGCGTCATGATGTGGTGGCGGCCAACTTCGCGGCCGGCTTCAATCTCGCGCCCGACCGGCACGGCCCAGTGGAAGAGGGCGTTAAACTTCGTGACCTTCTCGCCGGTGGTGAGGGTCTTGACGTGTTCGAGGAAGGTGGAGAAACGCCCGATGATCTTGCGGCGGTTAAAGTCGGCGGCGACTTCGAGGAAGGTCGGGAGCGGCACGCCCGCCTCGGCGGCGCGCGCGGTCCAGAGGTCGGGGATGAGTTCCTCGGGTTTGAACTCGCGCTTCACGGCTTCGAGGATGGGCCACTCCGCGTCGTTGAGCGTGACCATCGCCACGTCCGTGACCTCGGCGGGGCCTTCGGACTTGCTGCCGGGTTCCATACCTTTGCGCCGCGTGTGGCCGACGCCGAGGGCAAAGAGCTTCTTCGCGGGCATGAGGCGGAAGTGGCCTGCGCCGATGCGGTGCGCGAGATACTCGCAGTGGCGCGGCATGGAGTAGCCAGCGGGAATCTTCAGCGTGGTCCAGAGTTTGTAGGTGGAGCCGGGCGTGGCGGCGTCGGTCGAGCGGGTGACGACATGGCCGGAGAAGGGGTCGTTCTGGAAGAGGTCGTCGAAGCCCGCATCGAGCCGCTCCTGCGGCACTTCCCACGCGACGAGCGCGCCTTGGGCGAGGTTCGTGGCGAGCAAGGTCTGGCGCACGCGGCGGATGACGCCCGCGCGGAGCATGGCCTGGATGCGCTCGATGACCATATCCAGCGGCAGGTCGGCCTGGCGCGCGATGGCCCCGAGCGGGTCCACCTGGAAGCCCTGCAACTGGTCCTCGGAGATGGCGAGGATTCGGTGATTGATGGGATCGGCGATTTCAACCGGGATGGTGGCAAGGCTCATGGGTCAGATGTCGGACACAAATATCGCGCGCATCATTCCTGACGTGGCAAGGGGCTGCCAGCCG
>CAMBZO010000336.1 GCA_945872195.1 Akkermansia muciniphila
AGCAGCGACCCGAACCGCCCCAAGGCCGAGCCGCTCAATGCCAACTTGAAGCTCTACACCGCCGCGATGGCCGAAGTGGCGAAGGCGAACAACGTGCCGTTCGTGGACCTCTTCGCCAGCTCCGCCAGCCTGTTCGCCCGCGCGAAGCAGCCGCTCACCTTCAACGCCGTTCACCTCACCGAGGCCGGTGACAAGGCGCTCGCGCCCGAGGCTTTCCGCGCGCTCTTCGGCGAGTCCGCGCCGGACGCCGCGAAGCTGGAAAAGCTCCGGGGCGCGGTGCTGGACAAGAACCTCGAGTATCACCGCCGCTACCGCACGGTGGACGGCTACAATGTCTATGGCGGTCGCTCGGGCCTCGCGTTCGAGCCGGGCAAGGGTGCCTTCAAGCAAGGTGTGAAAGAGCCAGAGGCCCCGCTGCTCTCGAACTACCAGACCATGCAGGACGAGATGAAGCAGCGCGACGCGAAGACCGCCAACCGCGACCAGCGCATCTGGGCCGTCGCGAAGGGCGGGGACCTCAAGGTCACCGACGACAACCTGCCGCCCGTGCGCTTGCTCGCGTCGTCGAACAAGCCCGACGTGAAGCCCTTCCTCAGCGGCGAGGAATCCATCAAGCACATGACCGTGCCGAAGGGTGCGAAGATCACGCTGGTCGCGGATGAAGTGCAGTTCCCCGAGCTGGCCAGCCCCGTGCAGATGGGCTTCGACCCGAAGGGCCGCCTGTGGGTCGCCGCGTGGCCGAGCTATCCCGAGCTGCGCCCGACGGACAAGGTCTCCGACAAGCTGCTGGTCTTCGACCTCGGAGCGGACGGCAAGGCGAAGAAATGCACGACCTTCCTCGACGGCCTGAACTGCCCGACCGGCTTCCAGTTCTACAAGGACGGCGTGCTCGCGGTGCAGGCTCCGGACGTGTGGTTCGCGCGTGATACCAACGGCGACGGCAAAGCCGACTGGAAGGAACGCGTCATCATGGGCCTCGACTCCGCCGACTCCCACCACACCGCCAACGCGATGGCCTACGGCCCCGGCGGCGACACCTTCCTGAGCGACGGCGTCTTCCACCGCACGCAGATGGAGACGCCCTACGGCCCGCCCGTGCGCAACAGCGACGGTTGCATCTATCGTTGGGAGCCGCTCACCAGCAAGCTGGAGCGCTACGTCCCCTACGGCTTCGCCAACCCGCACGGCAAGGTCTTCGACCGCTGGGGCAATGACATCATCACCGACGCCACCGGCAACGCGAACTACTTCGCCCCGGCGTTCAGCGGCTTCGTGAGTGGTGACGCGGGCAGCAAGCACCCGGGGTTGAAACAATTCTGGAACCGCCCCTCCCGCCCGTGCGCCGGCACCGCCATCGTTTCCAGCCGCCACTTCCCGGACGACTGGCAGGGCAATTTTCTGAACTGCAACGTCATCGGCTACCAAGGCATCTTCCGCGTGCAAGTCACCGAGGACGGCGCTGGCCTAAAGGGCGAAACACTCGAGGTCACGAAGGTGAAGGACGCCGCGGGCAAGGAAGTGGACAAGCTCGGCGGCTTGGTTGTGGGCGACAACGCGATGATTCCCAACTTCCGCCCGTCCTGTGTGGCGGTCGCGCCCGACGGCTCCATCTACTTCTGCGACTGGGCCAAGGAACTCATCGGCCACATGCAGCACCACATCCGCGACCCGAACCGCGACAAGACCCACGGCCGCATCTACCGCATCACCTTCGAGGGCCGCGACCTGCTCAAGCCGGTGAAGATTGATGGCGAGCCGATTGAGAAGCTGCTCGAAGTGCTCAAGACGCCCGAGGACGACGTCCGCACGCGCGCGAAGATTGAGTTGAGCAAGCACGACTCCGCCAAGGTCATCGCCGCCACGAAGAAGTGGGCCGCCAGCCTGAGCAAGACGGACAAGGAATATCAGCACCACTTGATGGAAGCGCTCTGGGTCCACCAGTGGCAGAACGTGGTGGACGAGGCGTTCCTCAAGCAGATGCTCCGCTCACCCGACCATCGTGCCCGCGCTGCCGCCACGCGCGTCCTCTGCTACTGGCGTGACCGCGTGAAAGACCCGCTCGCCCTCCTGAAGGTGCAAGCTGGCGACGACCACCCGCGCGTCCGCCTCGAAGCCATCCGCGCGTGCAGCTTCTTCCAGACGAGCGCCGCCGCCGAGGTCGCCCTCGGTGCGCTGGAGAAGGAAGCCGACCCGAACAAGCCCGATTACTACATCAAGTATTGCCTCGACCAAACGCTCAAGCAGCTTGGCAAATACAAGTAGGCGTCAAAGCCATTCGCGAAACAGGCCGGCAGGAAACTGCCGGCCTTTTTCTTTGGAGCGCAGACACCCACGTCCGCGCTCCCGCTCACGCGCGGCGCTTGCCGCTCCGCTTGGCGTTCACCGTCACGGTGCGCTGCGGTGCCTGCGCTGCGCGGGCTTGTTGCCGTCCGCAGAACGTCTCAAACGCACCGCCGAAGAGGTCCTGCACGTCGCGCTGGATTTCCGCGTTCGTCGGCTCCCAGCCAGTGGCGGCGAGGTCCGTGTATTTCTCCGCGAGCACCTTTCCGATGATGCGCCGCGAGTGCTCCCACTTGTAGATGATTTGGTCCAGCACCCGCGCGTCCGAGTGCTGCGGCGTCACGGAGAGGCCGATGAGTTCGAGGCGCATCCGGGTCATCTCCTCGATGAGCGAGGGGATGTTCGTGAACCACCAGCAGCCGAAGAGGTGCAGGTTGCGGAACTTCCGCGCCGCGACGCAGAGCGAATACTGGTTCTCCCGCGCAAGCGCGGTGATGAGGAACTGGTTGTCCGGGTGCGCGGCGATGAGGCTCTCGTAGGTGCCAATGTCGCAGTGGCCGACGCCGTCGCCGGCCATTTTGAGCAGCGGGTTCACCCCGCGTTTCACGCCGGGCATCATCGCGAAGGGCAGGCCGAACTCGCGGCAATGCGGCAGCACGGCGGTCTCCATAAGGCGCGCGCAGACGGTGCCGCCGGGGTAGCTGAAGTCCGGCGGGAGCGACACCATGAGGTATTTCGCGTCAATGCGGCGGGTCCAGTCGGCGAGGAAGCGACGAACCTCGGAGACGGTTTTCTCGGACAGTTCCGGCGTCACCGAGTAGCCCCAGTCGCGCAGGCGCGGGGCGGCGGTGTCGGTCCACGAGAGCAGCAGCGGGTCAATGCGCAGCGCGGAGGTGAAGCGCTCGTCGCGCCGGAACCCGCGCTCCCACACCACGCGCTCCTCGTCGTCGAAGGGCGAGTTCGTCATGCAGATGCGGCTCACGCCCGCCACGTCCATGCAGTGCGTCGTGTAGTCGGCGACCTTCCACTTGGCGAACCACTTTCGTAGCGCAGGCAGGTCGCGCTTCTTCACATCGATGCCGAGTCGGTTCAGCGTGGTGAGCACGCCGCGGCAGGCCTCGGAGATGGGCGAGTGCTCGATGAAGAGCGCGTTCCAAATCGCGTCCGCCTGCTCGCGCTTGGACATGGCCCAGAACTTCTCGTAAGGCAGGTCGAACTGCCGGAAGCCCTCCGCCACGAGGTAGTGATAGACCAGCAGGTCATCAATGCCCCACAGCAGCAACTCGCCGAACGCCGGGTCGTAGAGATGCGTGTGGATGTCATAGACCGGCGTGGTGAGGACGGTCTTTTCAACTTGGGCGGTCAGCGCTGCCCGGCGTTTGGCGGTGACGGGGT
>CAMBZO010000337.1 GCA_945872195.1 Akkermansia muciniphila
CGTCACGATGCAAAACTCCCGGATGCCCACGCTCAACAACCCCTCGATGATGTGCTGGAGGATGGGCTTGCCCTGCACTTTGAGCATGGGCTTGGGGATTTCGTTGGTGAGGTCACGCATGCGCGTGCCTTTTCCGGCGGCGAGGATGATAGCTTTCATTGCGGACAAGAAATCCGGTGGTGGGCTGGGCGGGACTTGAACCCACCAGCTTCAATCGGAAGCAATGAAAACCTACGCAGCGAAGACACCAGCGGCAACCCCCGAAAACATCCTCCCACTTGAGATTGCGCCTTACTACGGAATCTCCTTGCTCAGAAAGCAGCGGCGGCGCTGTGCTCTACCACCGCACTCCAAAACGCCTCACGCCATTATCTCGCGGACAACCCGCCCATGCACATCCAGTCGCGCCCCGCGTAGCGGTAGGTCCGTCGCTCGTGGCCGAGGCCAAGCCGGTGGAAGAGGACGGTCGGATAACAAGACACCCCGACAGCAAAAAAAAACCCGCCAGTGACGGCGGGCCGCGATTGAGCAATGCCCCGCCTTGGGACCGGGCTGCCAACGGCCCAGGGCTTTCGCGGCTTCCATTCACGAGCCCGCCGCTGGCCTTCGGCTTTTTGCGCAGGATTGATCACGAGCTCAATGATCGAAATGTTGTTCTTGGCGTCTTCATCGCCCTGCGCCCCGGCCAGCAGAAACCACTTGTAAGCTTCGGCTTTGTCCTTCGGCACACCTTGGCCATTGCCATACATGCCGCCGAGGTTGGATTGGGCTTTGGCATTTCCTTGGTCTGCCGCCTTGCGAAACCACTTCACCGCTTCGGCTTCGTCCTTCGGCACACCTCGGCCATAGGCATACATGACGCCGAGGTTGGATTGGGTAGAGGCATGTCCTTGGTCTGCCGCCTTGCGATACCACTTCACCGCTTCGGCTGCGTCCTTCGGCACACCTTCGCCATCGGCATACATGAGGCCGAGGAAGAATTGGGCTTTGACATCTCCTTGGTCTGCCGCCTTGCGAAACCACTTCACCGCTTCGGCTTTGTTCTTCGGCACACCTTGGCCATCGAAATACATTTGGCCGAGGGTGACTTGGGCTTCGGCATATCCTTGGTCCGCTGCTTTGCGACACCACTTCGCCGCTTCGGCTTCGTCCGTCGGCACACCTTCGCCATCGGCATACATCTCGCCGAGGTTGAATTGGGCTGCGGCATCTCCCTTTTCGGCCTTGATCTTGGTCTCTTGAAAGGACTTCCGAGCAACATCCGCTGGCGTCGCCGCCATGGCTTGGGGAAGCAAACTGGCGGCGCAGAGGAAAAGAGCAATCAGGCAGGTCTTTATGGTCGTGAGCCTACGCCATGGCGAACGGAACTGCCAAGCTGCAACCACCAGCAGAGCTTTGCAGTGCGCCCCGGCGAACCGCCGCGGCGCGGGACGCCGGATAGTCACTTCCGGGTGACCCCAAACTCTTGCAGCATCCAGCCGACGAAAATGTTGCCGAGCACGATGGCCACAATAAAAGCCGGCACCTCGAGCCGAATCGGAATGATGGGCGAAACTCTCCTGTTGGCTCTTGTCGGGGAAGCGGAAACCACTCTGCGGTTGCCAACGGTTGCCTAAAATGCACCCTTTCGACACCATTGCCACAGATTGCAGGGAGAAGGAATCAGAACGGAAGAAAGCCTCTGTTAACCAACAAAAAGGAATTCCAAGGGGTTTTGAAGTGGTGGGCTGGGCGGGACTTGAACCCACGACCAATGCCTTAAAAGGGCACTGCTCTACCAACTGAGCTACCAGCCCGCCGATGGTGTTCGCGCCGGCCCAAACCTGACTGCGCCTAGTCCAACGCGGGCGTGAACCTAATCAACGCCTCACGCACCGCGCAAGCGCTTTCATCGTCTCCGAGTAGCGCGTGTGCTGGCTTCTTTCGACTGTGCGGAATCGCGCGCAGTCTTCACGCAGCCGCTGGCGAGTTGCGTTTGAGCCGCGCTGCGTAGAAGCCGTCGAAGCCCTCGCGGTCGGGGCGCAGGTTGATTTCCTGCTCCAGCGTCCACTCCGCGCCGTTCGCTTCGAGGAACACTTGCACCTGCCGCTCGTTCTCATCCGGCAGCAGGCTGCACGTGGCATAGACCAGCTTGCCGCCCGGCTTCACGAACTTGGAGTAGTCGGCGAGGATGCGTGCCTGCACGCGCGTGAGCCGCGCGACCTCCTTCGCGGTGAGCTTCCACTTCCCGTCCACGTTTCGGCGCAACGTGCCGAGGCCCGAGCACGGCACGTCCAGCAGGACGCGGTCGGCGGTCGCGAACAAATCGGTGTGCACCACCTCCTTGTCGAGCACGCCCAACTCGATGCAAGAAACGCCCGCGCGTTTGGCGCGCTCGGCCAGCGCGTGCAGCGGCTTGTCCCGCACATCGAGCGCGAGCAAACGGCCTTTGTTCCGCATCAACGCCGCGAGATGCAGCGTCTTGCCGCCCGCGCCGCAGCACGCATCAATCACGATCTGGCCCGGCTCGACTTGCAGCAGCGGAGCGACGTGCTGGGACGCGGCGTCTTGAATCTCGAAGAGTCCATTGCAGAAGGCGGCGGAGTTGCCGAGCTTCCGACGCTCCTTCAACCGCAACGCGTCCGGCAGGCCGGGAACTTCCTCGGCCTCGATGCTTTGCAGGGCGAGGTCCGCCTTTACTGCGCCCGCCGTCGTGTGCAGCGAGTTGACGCGCAGGAAAACATCGGCGGGCTGGTTGAGCGCCGCGAGCAAGCCCGGCCACTCGGAGCCGAATTCCTTGGCCCCGAGTTCAAACAGCCAGTCCGGAATAGAGGCGCGAATGGCGAGCGGAATGTCTTCGCCCAAGCTGACGGGCTGGCTCCCGGGTGTCGCCTCGTGCCGCGCCCAATAGGCGTCCCACAGCGTGCGCAAGTGCTCGTCCGTGACGGACTCGGGCACGAGACACTCGGCGTCCGGCAGGCCCGCGAGATGCCAGTTCAGGCGCCACCAGCGGACATTCTCGTAAACGCTTTCGGCGAAGAGCCGGCGGTCGCGCGCGCCCCACTTGCGATTGGCTTTGAGCCGGGTGTCCACGGTTTGCTCCGCATACTGGTTGCGCGCAAAAATGTCGCTGAGGGCGGCAAGGATTTCCGAAGTGATGTTGGGATGCAGAGTCACAGGAGGAAGTATTCAGTGTTCAGTGTTCGGTTTCGAGCCGGGAGTGTGCGCACCACGGGAGGCAGTCTGGATACTGAAAACTGAACACTGAAAACTTTCCCCCACGCGCGACTCAGTGCGCGTGCTGAAATGCGGCGTGCTTGGCGTTGCCTTCGGCGAGGAGGAACGCGAGCAGGTCGAGGATTTGTTCCTTGTCCAACGCGTTGAGCAGGCCGGCGGGCATGAGTGAGAGCGCGGAAACTTTGCGCGACTTGATGGCGCTCTTGGCGACTTTCTGCACTTGGGCTGCGGTGGGGCCGGTTTGGATGGTCACCGTCGTCGCGTCCTCGGCGAGGATGAGGCCGGTCGGGGAATTGTCGTCGCCGAGATCCAGCGTCACGTTGCGATACTTCTCTTCGATGGTCTTCGAGGGCTCGAGGATTTCCTGCAAGACGAGCTTGGCGTCGCCTTTGTATTTCTTCACGACGTCGCTGAGGCTCGGGCCGAAGTTGACGCCTTCCTTGCCGAGTTGGTGGCACT
>CAMBZO010000338.1 GCA_945872195.1 Akkermansia muciniphila
CAGTCGGAACCGCCCCGCCGGCTGGTGCTGGTAGGGACGCGGCCACCTCGTTCGCCATCGGTTTGAGCGCGGATGAGACCCAACCCAATACGATCCTCACCATAGATCGTAACATCAACAACACGGCGGGCAACTTCGGCCTCTCCGCTATGGGCACGGTGGCCTACGCCTACACCACCGCCACGCCGACGGCCACGCGCGCCTCTTGGGCCATAGCCACCGCCGCCGCCGGTGTGGCTGCCGGAGGTTACGGCCACCACGACTCCGCCGGTAACTACGGCCTGTCGGACGGCAGCGTCCAGCAGACGACCACCAGCGGTCTGGAGACCCAGATGCGCCAAGCCGGTGCGGGCCTTGGTGGCGCCATCAACTACTCCTTCGTCGGCTATTGATTCTTAGCCAGATATTCTCAGAAGGGGCGCTCCTGCGGGAGCGCCCCTTTTTATTACGGGGGGAGGCTCACGGCCCGGCCACTCCGGCGTCCTTGTTGAGCCTAAAACCGCCGTGGGCGTGAGGTTTCACGGCTGAATCGGGTTAAGAACCGAGCCTCCTGTCGCCAACGGAAGCCGTCTATTGTCAAAGGAAGGCACCTTTGCATCCGAAGGTGGCGTCTTTGCCTCCAAGGAAGGTGTCTTCCCGCCAATGGAAGCCACTGGAGGGCCGCTTGTGGAGAGATCGGTGCCACATTCGGCCCTCGGCCTACTTCCCCGCCGGAGGCGGGATGGTGTGCGGGCGTTGGGATTGGTAGGTTTGAAGGCGGGCCCGGATCGCTGCCTCCAGCTCGGGTTGGGGTTGTTTCCCCGTTTGAAGGAGGGCGAGGGCTTCTTGGGCCACTTGGATGGCGAGGGGGAAGTTCCCCTGCGCCGCGTGGGCGGCCGCCAGGACGTCCAAGAGCATCGGGGGCCGCTTGCCGCCCACCAACTCGAGGGCGCTGTGGGCGTAGCGGAGGGCGGCCTCCCCATCCCGGAGGTCCGCCCGCGTGGCCAGCAGCCAGGCCAATTGCTGCCGGGCGGGCCAGTGGCGGCTCTGCAACTGGAGGACTTGCTCGAATTCACGCTTGGCCTCGGCACCGCGGCCGAACCGCGCCAGCAACAGTGCGTGGTTGTGGCGGGTGTTGGGGTTTTGCGGATCGCTGGCGAGGGCGAGTTGGTAGTGGGGGAGGGCTTCTGCCAGGAGGCCTTGCTTGGCGAGCAAGCCGCCCAGATTGGCCTGCGCCAGAGCGTTGGTGGGCGCGAGCGCCACGGCCTCGCGGAGCACTTGGGTGGCTTGGGGGTCGCGGCCGGCCATGGCCAGGTAGGCGGCTTGGTCCACGCGGGCATTGCTGTCGTGCGGCGCCAGGCGGGCGGCCTCGCCCAAATGCTCCGCGGCCTCGCCGTAGTTGCCCCGGGCCGCCTGCGCGATGCCGAGGAACTTTCGGTGGAGGGGCGCCGTCGGGAATTCCTGCGCGTGCTGCAACACCATGGCATAGGCCTCTCTAGAAACCCGCCCGTCCGGGTCCACCGCAAACGCGCGCGTCATGTAGGCGAGGGCCAACGCCTCGTGGCCCAGATATGTGTGCGCCCAAGCGAGATTCAACAGCGGCCGCTGCTCGTAGCGGATCCGGAGTCCCGCCTCAAAATGAGGGATGGCTTCCTTGCTCCGCCCGCGCGCCCGTAACGCCACGCCGAGGTTGTTCAACGCCGTGGGGTTGCCCGTGGTCACACTGATCGCACGGGTGAAAACCGTGATCCCGTTCTCCCAAAATTGCAGTTGCTGGTGCGTGACGCCCGCGCAGAGCAACAGCACGGCCAGGCCGAGGGCGGCGCCCCAGCGGAGGCGGCCGGCCTGGGCTTGCGCCCAGTCGCTGCCCGCCCAGACTAGCATGAGGAACACCCCGGTCAGCGGCAGATAGGTGTAGCGGTCCGCATGCGCCTGCTCGCCCACCTGCACCAACCCGATTACCGGCACCAGCACCCCTAGGAACCAGAGCCAGCCCACGATCAAATAAGGCCGCCGGCGCACCTGCCAGAGGCAAAGCCCCGTCACCAAGCCGAGCAGCAACGACGCGGGGAGCCACTTCGCCAGCGGCACCCCCGGGGGCAGCGGATAAAGGACGCACAAATCCACCGGCAGAAAGGTTTGCGCGAGGTAGGTGCCGTAGGCGGAGACCGAGGTCTGGAGCCGCCACAGTAGCGGCACGCCGCCGAGCTCCGAGAGCGTGCCCACGCGGTGCTGGGAATAGACGGTGGAGATGGAAAGCACCAACACCACGGCGAAGAGCGGGAGTTTCTCCCGCAGCAACCCCCAGAGCACGGGCCAGCCCACCCGCCGGGCACCCCCCTCCTCGCTGAAGGGGGCGAAGCGGCGCAGCGGCCAGAAATCCAACAGCAGCAGCACGCAGGGCAGCGTGACGATCATGGGCTTGGACGCGATGCCCAGCACAAAGCCCGCGAACATCGTCAGGTAAGACCTCAATCCCGGTTGGACCACATAGCGGGCATAGGCCCACAGAGTGAAAAAGAAGAAGAACCCGCACAGCACGTCCTTGCGCTCCGCGATCCACGCGACCGACTCCACATGCAGGGGATGCCACGCGAAGAGAGCCGCTGCCATGGCGCTCGGCCAGAGCGCCCCGGACAGGCGCTGGAGTGCCAGAAAGGCCATGACCACGGCCGCACAATGGATGAGCAGGTTCACCAAGTGATGCCCGCCCGCCACCAGACCAAACAGCTCCATATCCAACATGTGCGACAGCCAGCTCAGGGGGCGCCAGTAATCAATGTCCGCCGACGTGAAGGCCCACTGGATACCTTCCCAGGTCAGGCCGGGAGCGACATGGAGGTTGTTGGTGACGAACACGTCGTCGTCGTAGTCCATGAACTCGTAGGTCACCACCGGCAGGAAGATCAGGAACGTCAGCAGGGCCAAGCCGACAGCGATTCTCGCCAGCAACACCCCGTTGGTATCGGGCGGCCCCGCAGTCGCAGGTGAGTTCGCGCTGGGTCGGGCGGCTTGTGGGAGGTCCATGCGATTTGAAATTGGTATGGGGGTCAAGCGGCTGGCCCCAGGGACGGATTTAACTGCTCATCCGGGCAAGGCTGGTCATTTGCAGGAACGCTAGGACTTCCGGGGGAAGCTGTCAAAAGCCGACTGCTCATCGCATCATTCCCGCATGCGAAAGCCGGGGAACACCACCTCCGTCACCGTCACCGCGAGGAAAACGGCGCTGATGACGGCGTTGAGGCGGAAGAAGGAGTTGTTCACCCAGTTCAGGCTGCGCTTCCGCGCGAGGAAATGCTCGAAGAGCAGGCAGCCGAGGATGAGCACCAGCCCAACGTAGTAGGAAAGCCGGAAGCCCGCGAGCAGGCCGAACAGCGCCAGCAAGAGCCACATCACCCCGTGCGCCAGCAGCGCAGCGGTGAGCGCGTTCTTCGGCCCCCACGCCACGACGAGCGAGTGCAAGCCGTGCGTGCGGTCGAAGTCGTAGTCTTGAATCGCGTAGATGATGTCGAAGCCGATGAGCCAGAACACCACGGCCAGCGCGAGGACGAGGGGGAGGATTCCCGTCCAGCCCTGCTCCGCCACAAACCGCCCCAGCGGCCCCGCGCCGAAGGTTGCCTTCGCCGCCACGAAGCCGAGCTGTCCCTTCACCGCCAGCCAGGCTCCAACCGGCGCGAGCGC
>CAMBZO010000339.1 GCA_945872195.1 Akkermansia muciniphila
GCGATGATTTCCGACTCGGCTTCGGGCAGGTCGAACGGCGTGCGGTTCGCCTCGGCAGCGGCGGCGGTGAGGAACAGGAAGAAGCCGACGAGGCCCCACGGGGTGAAGAGGTGCCAGTTGTGCAGGAAGCCAAAGTGGACACCGGACTGGCTCTGCACGATGGCCGTGAGGGAGAGCGTGCCGGTAATCATCACCACCGTCAGCGACGAGAGGATGAGGGGGATTTCGTAGGAGACCATCTGCGCGATGGCGCGCATCGCACCGAAGAGGGAATACTTGTTGCGACTCGACCAACCGGCCATGAACACGCTGAGTTCCGTGCTCGCCCCGACAGCGAAGAAGAAGAGCAACCCCGTCTGCGGCAGGTCGAGCGGGACCATGTTCCGGCCGAACGGCAGCACGGAGTAAGTCAGCAGCACCGGGATGAGCAGCGCGATGGGCGCGAGGAAGTGGACGACCTTGTCCGCCGCGCGCGGGACGACGTCCTCCTTGATGAGCGACTTGATGCCGTCCGCGATGAACTGGCCGAAGCCCCAAAGCCGGATGTCCGTGAGCGGGATGCCCACGCGGTTGGGACCGATGCGGTTTTGGATGCGGCCAAGGCCCTTGCGCTCGATGACGGTCGTGAGCGCAAACATCAGCGGGAAGACGGCGAGAATGGGCGTGATGGAAATCGCCGCCGAGACGAGGGGCAAAGTCCATTCGGGCAGGAAGCCTTGCAGCACGCCCATGATCCACGCCTTCAGCGTGACGGGGAACTGGTCGAGTTTGGCGAAGAGTTCGACCATGACTACGCGGCGGGGGGCGCAGCCGAGGCCGCAGCGGGGGCAGTGGGTTTCGGAGCGGGGGCTGTCGGCGCAGTGCCGATAGGCCCGGCAGCAGCAGCGGCCTCCGCCTTGGCTTTCGCCTCCGCAGCAGCCTTCGCCTTGGCCTCCACATCAGCTTTCGCCTTCGCTTGGGCCTTCGCGACTTCGACGGCGAGCGAGGCATCCGACACGGCGGCTTCCGTCGGGTGAATCTTGCGGTAGTGCTCGTTGGGCTTGGCGAGTTGGTGCTTGTTGACGAGCAGGCCACCGAAGCGGTCGGTGTTCGACAGCTCGAACTCCGTGTCCATCTTGATGGCCTCGAACGGGCAGACCTCGACGCAAATCTGGCAGCTCATGCAGACCGACAGGTCGATGTCGAAGGTCACCGGGTAGAGCTGCATCTGGCCCTTGTAGTCCGCGCGCTTGTCCTTGCTCTTGACGATGTAGATGCACTGCGGCGGGCATTCCTTCTCGCAAATCTGGCAGGCCACGCAGCGCAGGCCCTTCATCGCGTCTTCGGTGTCGTGGACGAGGAAGGGAAATTGCCGCGCGTTCTCCTTCGGGGCGATGCGCTGCTCGGGATACTCGGAGGTCGTGAGCGGGTGCTCCGAGTCGTGGTAGCTGCCGACGAAGTTCTTCGCCGTCACAGCCATGCCTTTGAGTATTCCTGTGCCGAGCATTTAAGTGAGCTTCAAGATTCGTTGCGCCGGAAGCAAGTTTTCACCGGTCCACTTCGCCCAGCACAATGTCCACGCTGCCGAGCGTAATCACGGCATCCGCGATGGTTTGGCCGAGGCACATGTCTTCGAGGATGGTCAGGTTGATGAGGCTCGGCGGGCGCACGCGGTAGCGATACGGGTTCGGGCTGCCGTCGCTGATGAGGTGGAAGCCCAACTCCCCCTTCGGCGACTCAATGCGGCCGTAAGCCTCGCCGGGCTTCGGGCGGAAGCCGCGCAGCTTCGCCTTCGGGTCCACCACGGGACCGTCGGGGATGTCGTTGAGCGCCGGCTCCAGAAGCTTCAGCGACTCGCGCATCTCTAACATCCGAATCATGTAACGGTCGTAAACATCCCCGTGGTCGCCCAGCGGCACGCGGAACGGGTAGCGACTGTAGATGCCGTAGTTGTCCACCTTGCGGAGGTCGTAGTCCACGCCGCTGGCGCGCAGCATCGGGCCGGTGATGCCGGCGCTGATGGCGAGTTCCGCAGACAACTTGCCCACGCCCTGCGTGCGGGCCATGAGAATTTCGTTGCCGGAGAGAAGTTTGTCGAACTCATCCAGAAACCTCGGATACTCGGCCACAACTTTCTTCGCTTCGTCCAACCAGCCCGCCGGCAAGTCGCAACGGCAGCCGCCGAACCTCATGTAGTTGCACATCATCCGCGCGCCCGTGAGCGACTCGATGAGGTCGAGAATCTTCTCGCGCTCGCGGAAGGCATACATCAACGGCGTGCCCAGCGCGCCCATGTCCTGGAGCAGGAAGCCGACGAGACAAGTGTGGTTCAGCACACGTGTCAGCTCGGCGGTGATGAGGCGAATGTATTCGGCGCGCTCGGGCACTTGCAGCCCAGCGAGCTTCTCGACCGACAGCGCGTAAGCCCAGTTGTTCGACAGCGAGCAGAAGTAATCCAGCCGGTCCGTGTAAGGCATCGAGCCGAGGTAGCTCGTGTTCTCGGCGATCTTCTCGTGGTTCCGGTGCAGGTAGCCGAAGACCGGCTTGAGCTTCACCACCGTCTCGCCGTCGAGCACCACGTCCATGCGGAAGACGCCGTGCGTGGAGGGGTGCTGCGGCCCCATCGCGACTTCGAGCAACTCGCCTTCGCGGCCTTGTCCGACGGACTGCACCGTGCGATTCGCGGGCGCATCCATGACCGAAACTAAGTCCGTGCCACTCACGCCCCCACCTCCCGGGCCGCCTGATGCGCCTTGGCCCGGGCCAGCACCTCATCATGCGGCGTTGGCTCATACTCGTAATCATCCGGCTCCACGTAGTCCTTGCGCATCGGGTAGTCCTTAAACCCATCCCACATCAGAATCCGCCGCAAGTCCGGGTGCCCGTCGAAGAGCACCCCGTAGAGGTCGAACACCTCGCGCTCCTGAAACTCCGCGCTGCGCCACAGCGGCGTGAGCGAGGTTACCCGCACCGGGTCCGCGCGACCGGGCGTGCGCTGGCGGAGGATGACCGGCCCGTGCTTGAGCGCCATCGAATAGAGGTGATACACCGCTTCGAGGTAGCCGGCGCGCTGGGTCTTCTTCACCTCCTCGACCTCCTTCTCCACGCCGTCCACGAGCTTCTTCACCTTCACCTTCTCGGACAACTCGGCGTCGAGGTAATCAACCCCGGTGACGTTCGAACAGTAGTCGAGACGGAGCTGCGGGTCATCGCGGAGAAACTGGGCGACGGCGTAGGCGTGCTCCACATCCACGGCCAACGAATGCTGCGCGCACGGGCTGTCGTTCTTCACGATGGTGAGCTGCGCGCCCGGCACAGCGGCCTCGGCACGGGCAAGGATTTGCTCAATAGTTTCCAGCGGCACGGCGGGAACTTGTAGTGGGAGGCTGGAGGTTTGACAAATGATTACACTGCGAGCGAACTCGATTCCTCAATTAGTTCCGCGGGAACCACCGAGTCTGCCCTGCGCCGAGGTGGATTTCCGTCAAGCCTGCGGCGGTGCGGCGGCGAGTGGGGGACTTAGCTTGATGACGGCCTCGCGCATTTCTTTGCCGGCCTTGAACTTCACGACGGCGCGCGGGGGAATGGGCACGTCATGGGCGGGGGCATTGGGATTGCGGCCGATGCGGGCCTTGCGGACCTTGACCTCGAAGACGCCGAAGTTGCGCAA
>CAMBZO010000340.1 GCA_945872195.1 Akkermansia muciniphila
CCAAGACCCGCACCGCCGAGGAAGTCCGCCTGAAGCGCGACAGGCTTCAAGCCGATGACCTCGCCAAGAAGCGCGAGCTAGACCGGTTGACGGCGGAGTTCGCCGTCAAGTCCACCGCCGCGAAGGTCGTCCAAACCGCCTTCGAGAAGACCGAGCGCGACATGAAGGACGCGCGCCTCAAGGCGGAGGAGCAGTTGAAACAGGCCGACGCAAAACTCGCCGAGACCAAGGCCAGCAAGGACAAGCAGCTCACTGAGTTGGGCGCGAAGGTGACGGAGTTGGACACGGTGCGGAAGAACTTGGACAAGGAGAACACCGACCTCTGGAACATCATTCTGAAGTTCGCGGCGGAGCGGAACCAGTTGAAGCTCCAGCAGACCAGCGCCGAGAGCGTGCTGGGCCGGGCGAACCTCGACGTGGCCTTGCGCAAGCGCACCGTGCAGAGCGCGGAGACTTTGGTCGCGCAGTCCGCCGAGAAGAAGCTGGCCAGCGAGAAGCTCCTGACCGACGCCAAGGCCACCCTCGATAAGCGCGCCCGCGCGCAGTTCAAGTGAACTGTCTTATCAGGTTGGTTTCTGCCCGCGGCTGGCTGGCTTTTCTATCCGTCTCGCTCACCGCCCACGCCGACACACTCGCCACGCTGGATGGCAAATCCTTCACCGGAAAAATCTCCGTCGAGTCAGGCACCTTCGTCATCACGCGCGCCGGTGGGGCAACCGAGCGCGTGCCGCTGGCGAACGTGCGCAACGTCGCATTCGACCGTGCCATCGCCACTACCCAACCCGCCACCTGGACCGCCCAGAGCGTCGGCCCGGTCCCGGCGGAGGGGCACTTCACCCATTCGAATGGGGTCTTTCACGTCACCGGCGCGGCGACGGCCTACCAGATGGACGACGGCCATTTCTTCGTGCAGCAGTCCGTGGGCGACACGGCGCAGTTGACCGCTTTCGTGCCGCCGCAGGTTGCTTCCCGGTTCCAGGACAAGTTCAAGGTCGCTGGCCTCGCCGTGCTCGCGCGGTTCGATGGCAGCGGTCCGGCCTGCCTCCTCCTCTCCGGGGGCAGCAAGACCGGCCTCACGCGCTGGCGCACCGCCACTGGCAAGGAGACCTCGAAGAGTTTCACAACGGGGTCGCAGGGCATCTGGCTACGACTGGAACGATGCGCGCAGCAAGTCACCGCGTTCACGAGCGAGGACGGCAAGGCGTGGCGGATGGTTGGCAACGAGTTGCTCCCGCTCGCCGAAGCGGCGCACTTCGGCCTGCTGGTGGCGGGCTTGAAGAAAGGCGTCCCTGTCTCGGTGGCCTTCAGCGGTGTGGACTTGCAGCACGCGGGCACGCCGCCGGTGCCGCTGCCGCAGTTGCGCCTGCGCGACGGCGGTATTCTGTCCGGCAAGTTTCTCGGCACCGACGGCTCCGTCGTGCGCTGGCAAGCGCTGGGCCGCGAGTGGAACGTGTCGCTGGTGAACGTGAGCCGCCTGCTGCTGGAGCCGCGCGCGGAGACGCAAGTCACGCGCCTCCGCCCCGAGCGCCCCGGCGCGCTGCTGGCGAACGGTGACTTCGTGGACGGCGAACTCCTCGCGGGCGAACCGGGCCGTCTGCGCATCAGCTCCGTGCTCTTCGGCATCCGCAGCTACTCCGCCGAAGGCTCCGTGCTCGCCGTGCACATCCGCGATGTGGCCCAAGCCGGTGCGGAGTTTGAGATCCACAGCGCCGACGGCTCGCGTCTGCTGGCAAATCAACTCGAGCTGCGCGCCGACGGCATCGCCGGTCGTGAGCGCAACGCCGGGGAATTCCTGCTGCGTGGCGCGGATGTGAGTGAACTTCGCCGGCTAACCGTGCGTTGAGATACGGCGGAGCGCCTTCCGCAATCGTTCCTGACTTCCCGCCGTCCCTGCGGCACGCTGCGCCCATGCGCATCATCAGCGGCACCGCCGCGAACCGACTTCTCAAAGCCCCCAAGGGCCTCGACGTGCGGCCCACGCCCGACCTCGTGCGGCAGGCGGTCTTCAACAGCCTCGGCGAGCGCGTGCTGGACGCGCGCGTGCTGGAGCTCTTCGGCGGCACGGGCGCGTTGAGCCTCGAATGCCTGAGTCGCGGCGCGGCGGACGCGGTGTGCGTGGAGCTGTCTTCGCGACACGCGCGGTTCATCGAGCAGAACGTCATTGATGCCAAACTGCCTCGGGAGAAGTTTCACCTGCGCGTGCAGGACGTGTTCGTCGCGATGCCGCAACTCGTCGCCAACGGCGTCACCTTCGACCTCATTCTGGCCGACCCGCCCTACGGGGAGAAGAACGTCGGCAAGCGCTCCGAGTCCTTCGCCCAGCGCCTGCTCGATGACATGGACGTGCCGAAGCTGCTGGCGCCCGGCGGCCTCTTCATCCTCGGCCACGCGAAGCGCGACACGCTGGAAGTGCCGGCGGTCTGGGAGGAACGCAAGGTGATGAAGCACGGCGACTCGTGGATGCGCTTTCTGCGCCAAGCGTAGCCCGGACATCCGCCTCCTCACCTCGGTGGCTACTTGCTACGGCGCGCGCAGGTGTGTCTCAAACAGCTTGTAGGCCTTCTCACGCATCGCGTCGGGGAAGTCGTGGTCGCAGTCGGGATGCTCGACGAGCAGGTGCGCGGACTTGCCGTGCAGCTTGTAAATCTGCGCGGCGGCGGCGGCTACCCGATCCACACTGTCCCACTTGAAGTTCGAGTCCTTCAGCGGCGCGTTGATGAAGCACACGCGCGGCGCGAGCGCGGCGACCAGCTCGTGGAAGTCGAAGGGGATTTCCTCCAAGCGGCCCCGGTAGTTGGCGAGCTTGAGCATGTAGCGGGTCTGGCACCAACCCTTCTCCGGCTCCCACACCTTCGGATTGCCGCCGTAGTAGTCGAGATAGGAATCGAGGCCGCAACTGGAGACGATGACCTTGATGCGCTGGTCGAAGACGGCGGTGTAAATCGAATTGTGCCCGCCCAGCGAGTGGCCAATCGTGCCAAAGCCCGCCTTGGCGTTCACGAAAGGCAGCGACTCCAGCAAGTCGAGTCCGCGCAGGTTGTCCCACACGGCCTTGAGCGTGCCGCTCTCCCAACCGAGCGCCTTGAGGTCGGGCTGGTAATTAGCCAGCAGCGGATACGCAGGTGCGAGCGTGACGAAGCCGCGTTCCGCCAACTCGGCAGCGTATTGGCGGTTCGCCTTCCCGCCGAGGCCCACGACGACTTTGTGGCCGATGGTGTTTTCGGTCGGGTGCGGGCAGAGGATGCCGGGGGCTTTCCGCTTCCCGCTCAAGGCGTCCTTCGGGATGAGCAGATAGGCCGGCACGCGCCCGCCCGGCTCGCTTTGATAAGTGATGAGCCGGCGCACGTAGCTGCCGCAGTCCGTTTCCTCCTCCACCTTCACGTCCAGCGCGCAACGCTTCTCGGCTCCGGGCAGCACGCCCATCACGCGCTCCATGCCGCGCACGATCTCCGCGCGACGATGCAGCCAGTCCTTCGGCGACTTCACCGGCTGGACGCTGCCGACGACGTCGCGATAAACGAGGAGGTTTGTGCGAGCCAGTCGGGGCATTCCCACGGGCGGGAGGTTGTCAGCAGCAACGAGCGTGAGTGGAGCGAACGTGAGGAAGAGAGCGAACGAACGGGTCATGGCGTTTTGTAACGCGAG
>CAMBZO010000341.1 GCA_945872195.1 Akkermansia muciniphila
CGACGAGCGAAAGGTTAAGAGATGGGCGGATGCACCAACCAATGGTCCTCATCGTGGATGACGAGAAGCCGACGCGCGACGGATTGCGCGCGGCGCTCGAAGACCGTTACGACGTGTATGTGGCCGAGGATGCTGCGACGGCGATGAACTTGCTCGAGCAAGAGCACTTCGCCGTGCTGCTCACCGACCTGCGTTTGCCGAAGGAGGATGGGCTTAAACTCATCGCGCGCGCCAAGTCCCTGCCCAAGCCACCGGTCTGCATCCTGATGACCGCCTATGGCTCCGAGGATGTGGCGGTCGAGGCGATGAAGCGCGGCGCGGACGACTACATCGCGAAGGGCAAGATGCAGATTGATGAGCTGGAGATGCGCATCGCCCGCGCGCTCAAGGGCCAGAAGCTCGAGGAGGAAAATCAAAACCTGCACCAGCGGCTCGAACGCAAGTTCGGCGTCGAGCATCTCATCGGCGAATCGGCGGTGATGCAGGAGATTCAGGAGACGATTCAAACTGTCGCGCCCAGTCGCGCCAGCGTGCTCATCACGGGAGAAAGCGGCACGGGCAAGGAAA
The DNA here is from genome assembly GCA_945872195.1 of Akkermansia muciniphila. GTDB lineage: Bacteria > Verrucomicrobiota > Verrucomicrobiia > Limisphaerales > SXTU01 > SXTU01. Next base: position 568 of record CAMBZO010000341.1, read on the forward strand.
TCGTCGCCAAGACCCTTCACCAGCTCAGCCCGCGCGCGAAGGCTCCGCTCATCACCGTCCACGCGGCAGGCCTTTCGGCGACGCTCCTGGAGAGCGAACTGTTCGGCCATGAGAAGGGCGCTTTCACCGGCGCACACGAGCGGCGGATCGGACGCATCGAGCAGGCGCAGGGCGGCTCGCTGTTCTTCGATGAGATTGGCGAGATCGACGCGACGGTGCAGGTGAAGCTGCTGCGCTTCCTGGGCGAGCGCACGTTCGAGCGCGTCGGCTCTAGCAAGACGCTCATGTCGGACGTGCGGCTTATCGCGGCGACGAACAAGAACCTCGTGACGCTTGTGCAGTCCGGCGCGTTCCGCGAAGACCTCTTCTTCCGGCTGAAGGTGGTTGAGATTCACCTGCCGCCGTTGCGCGAACGCGCGAGCGACATTCCCCTGCTCGCACAACATTTCCTGCGCGATTCCGCCGCCGAGAATGGCAAGGACGTGACCACCATCGCACCCGACGCGCTGGAGTTGCTCATGGCCTACAAGTGGCCTGGAAACGTCCGCGAGCTGCGCACGGCCATCGAGCACGCGGTCGTCTTCGCGCGCAGCAAGGACGTCACCGCGCGCGACTTGCCGCAGAACATCCGGCTCGGCCAGAGCAGCCTGCCAACGCCAGTTTCCCAAATGCCGACGGGTGACTTGAACGTGCATGAGGTCGAGAAGGAGCTGGTCGTGCGTGCGCTCAGGGAAGTCGGCGGCAGCCGCACTGCCGCCGCGAAGAAGCTCGGCATCAGCCGCCGCACCATGCACCGCAAGCTGCATGAATTTAAGCTGGAGGGATTTTAGTGATGCAAGCGAGCCGCCGCACCGAGGTTTTCTCACGCAACACCTAACACGCCTGCCATGCCCACGCTTCAGGAAATGATTCACTCCCTCGAAGAGGGCGCGGGCGCGCGGACGCTGAAGTGGGTCGGCTTCGTCTTCGCCTTCTTGGTGCTGGCGGTCGGCTACGATTTGCGCGCGTTCAAGAACTTCTCCAATCCCGACGCGATGGACGCGGCGCAGGTCGCGCGGAACGTCGCCGAGGGCAAAGGCTTCATCACGCAGTTCATCCGGCCCGTGAGCCTTTACCTCGTCGGCCAAAAGACCGGCGCGGCCTCGCTCACCAACGCCCATCCCGACCTCGCGAATGCGCCCGCCTACCCCGCCGTGCTCGCGGGCGCGATGCGTGTGCTGCCCTTCGATTTCAAGTTCCCGGTGGAGGAACAATTCCGCACCTGGCAGCCGGAGCACCTCATCGCATGGGTGAACCAAGCGTTCTTCCTCCTCACCGTCCTGCTGGCGTGGCGTCTTGCGCGCCGACTCTTCGACCCGACCGTGGCGTGGCTCTCCGCCGCTGTCCTGCTCGGCGCAGACCTGCTATGGCGGTTCAGCATGTCGGGCCTTTCCACGATGCTCGCGCTCGCGCTGCTCATGCTGGTGGCGAACCTGCTCGCCGCCGCCGAGCGCGGCTCGCGCGAGGACGACTGGGGCGCGGCGCGGCTCTACTTCACCGCGCTGCTCGCGGGCGCGCTCATGGGCGCTCTCGGCCTGACTCGCTACGCGCTGGGCTGCCTCGTCCTGCCGGTGATGCTTTACTTCAATCTCTTCTTCGCACCGCGCAGCCTCAGCCTCGGCTTCGCGGCGCTGCTCGGCTTCGCGGCGGTGATGGCCCCGTGGCTGATGCGCAACCACGAGGTGAGCGGACGGCTCTTCGGCGTCGCCAGCCTCGCGTTGCACCAGACGACCGACCGCTTCCCCGGCGACCGTATCGAACGGCTGCTGGACCCGGAGAACAAGTTCACGCACGAAGACCTGCGGCAGGTCAGCCTCGATGAACACTGGGCCAAACTCGGCGAAAACCTGCCCGGCATCCTGCAAAACGACCTGCCTCGCCTCGGCGGAAGCTGGGTCGCCGCGTTCTTCCTCGCCGGCCTGCTCGTGCCGTTCCGCAACCCTGCGCTTGGGCGACTGCGCGTCTTCGTGCTGCTCTCGCTGGGCGTGCTAATCGTCATGCAAGCCGTCGCGAAGACACACGCCACCGCGCTCGCGCCGGACGTGAACTCCGAGAACCTCCTCGTCGTGCTCGCGCCGCTGGTGTTCATCTTTGGCACCGGGCTGTTCGTGCTGCTCATGGACCAGCTTGAACTCCCGCCCTTCGGCGCGCGCGGCACGGTCATCGGTCTGTTCCTGCTGGTCGCGTGCGCGCCGATGCTCTTCGCGCTCGGCGGCACGCCGCGCTCGCCGATGGTTTATCCTCCCTATCATCCGCAGGTCATCCACGAGCGCGCGGGCTGGCTGGGCGAACGCGAGTTGATGATGAGCGACCTGCCGTGGGCCGTGGCGTGGTATGGCCGGCGCGACTGCGTGTGGCTGCCGAGCAACGTGGGCGAAGGCTTCGCCACCGTGCACCGCGTGCGCCCCGTCGCCGGGATTTACCTGACCGCGCTGACGTTGGACCAGAAGCTGATCTCCGGGCTGCTGCAAGGCGACGACCCCGCGTGGGGCGAGTTCGCGGCGAACGCGATCGTGAAGCGTGAAATCCCGGACGGCTTCCCGCTGAAGCACGCCTTCGCCGAGGGCTTCCCCTACCAGCTCTTCCTGTCGGACCGCGAGCGCTGGAAGCCGGCTGCGAAGTGACGTCCCAGCAAAGCCGGTAGCCGCCGGTTTAAGGAGCCGAGCTCAGCTTCAAACGCAAGGGCAGTGCTGGCTTAACCGGAACGATTCCATTGGAACCACGCAGCACACTCCGGCCCGCAGCAGGAGCAAAGGAGTGTGGTTGCCAAACTGCGCCACAAATCCGCGCACGTCAGTTTGCCCCCGCGTCGGCCACGCGCTTGAGATAGTCGAAGGCGTAAATCCCCGTGCCGTGGCCGTCGGCCCAGAGCGGTTGCACACCGTAGCCGCCCACCATCCCGAGGCGCGTGAGCTGGAACGCGTTTGGCCCGTAGGGCTTGTCGGGGTTCTTGTAGAGGTTGCCCATGATGTCCACCTCGCCCTTGCAGCCGGCGCACGGGCACGCGCGGCGCAACGCCTCCAGCCGCACGAAGGTCTC
>CAMBZO010000342.1 GCA_945872195.1 Akkermansia muciniphila
GTTCTGCTGCTCCGGTTGCCAGCCCGAGTTCGAGGCGAACCCGGCGAAGTTCCTCCAGAAAATTTCGGCACTCACAAAGAGCGTCGTTCCACAAAACACAAACACAAACACCCAGAAACAATGAAAGCCACATCCGCAATCCTCCTCACTGCACTCGCCGCCGCCGTCCTCATCGGCTGCGACAAGAAAGAACCGGCGGCACCAAAGGCCGACGCGCCCAAGACCGAGGCCCCGAAGGCGGGTGCCGACGTCAAGACAGCCGCGAAGCCCTACCCGCTCGACGTGTGCATCGTCACCGGCGAAAAGCTCGGCTCGATGGGAGCACCCGTCGTGTATGTATACGAAGGTCAGGAAGTGAAGCTCTGCTGCAAGAGCTGCCTGCCGGACTTCAAAAAGGAGCCGGCGAAGTTCGTCGCCAAGCTCGCTGCGAAGAAGTGATTCCCGCGAACGCCGCACATCCCAAGGAATGATCCCGCATGATTAACCGCCTCATCGAATGGTCATTGCGGAACCGCTTCCTCGTGGTGTGCGGCGTGTTCGTCCTCATCGCGTTCGGCACGCGCGCGGTGCTCCGCACGCCGGTGGACGCGATTCCGGACCTGTCCGAAAACCAAGTCATCGTGTTCGCGGACTGGGCGGGGCGCTCGCCGCAGGAGGTCGAGGACCAGGTCACGTATCCGCTGTCCGTCGGGCTGCAAGGCTTGGCCGGCGTGAAGACCGTGCGCGCGAACTCGATGTTCGGCTTCTCAATGTTGACCCTCATCTTCGAGGAGAAGGTGGACAACTACTTCGCCCGCACGCGCGTGCTGGAGCGGCTGAACCTCCTCGCTGCGCAACTCCCCGCCGGCGTCGTCCCGCAGCTCGGCCCCGACGCAACAGGCCTTGGCTGGGTCTATCAATACTACCTCCACGTTGACCCCGCGCTCGCTCACGCCAGCACACACACGAACTCAGGCTCTCAACTCTCAACTCTCAACTCTCAACCTTCCTACGACCTTGGCCAGCTCCGCGCCCTCCAAGACTGGTTCATCCGCTATCAGCTCAACGCGGTGCAAGGCGTCGCGGAAGTCGCGAGCATCGGCGGCTTCGTGCGGCAGTATCAGATTGAAGTCAGCTCGCTCAAGATGCGCGCGCGCAAGGTCACGCTGAAGGACGTGATGGACGCCGTCGGGGCCAGCAACCTCAACGTCGGCGGCAAGGTCATCGAGGAGAACGGCATGGAGTTTGTCGTGCGCGGGCTGGGTCTTGTGAAGTCGCTGGAGGACTTGGAGAACATCGTGTTGATGGAGCGCGGCGGTATTCCCATTTACCTCAAGGACATTGCCACCGTGCAAATCGGCGGCGACTTCCGGCGCGGCACGCTCGACGTGGACGGGCGCGAAGTGGTCGGCGGCATCGTCGTGATGCGCAACGGCGAGAACGCGCTCGCGACCATCAACCGCGTGAAGGAGAAGATTCGCCAAATCCAGCCGAGCCTCCCGCCCGGCGTGACCATCAAGTCCTTCTACGACCGCGCCGAACTCATCGAGCGGACGATCGACACACTCAAGCACGCGCTCGCCGAGGAAATCCTCCTCGTCACGCTCGCGCACATCATCTTCCTCTGGCACTTCCGCAGCATCCTCATCGTCACCGTGCCGCTGCCGCTCTCGATTCTTGTGTCGTTCATCCTCATGGAGAAGTTCGGCGTCAGCTCGAACATCATGTCCCTCTCCGGCATCGCCATCGCCATCGGCGTGCTGGTGGACGCGGGCATCGTGATGACGGAGAACGTGATTCGACACTGTGAAAAAGCGGAGGAGGAGAAAGTGAGAAAGTGGGAAAGCGAGAAAGCGAGAGAAGCCGCTGCCGCTGCCGCTGGCACCCTCTCACCCTCTCACTCTCCCACTCTCTCACCTGCCCCGTCCCCTCGCCTCACCGCCGAGGAAACTCTCGCCGTGGTGCTCACCTCCGCGCAGCAAGTCGGCCGCCCCATTTTCTTCGCGATGGTCATCATCATTTTGGCATTCCTCCCGGTGTTCGCGCTCTCGGGACAGGAGGGCAAGCTGTTCCATCCGCTCGCGTTCACGAAGACGTTCGCGATGATTGGCTCGACCATTCTCGCCGTGACCATCGTGCCGGCGCTGTGCTCTCTCCTTGTGCGCGGGCCATTCCACTCCGAGGACCGCAACTGGGTCATGCGCGTGTTACTCGCCATCTACGACCCGGTGCTCGATTGGGCGCTGCGCTGGCGGAAGACCGTAATGGCCAGCGCTGCGCTCTTGCTCACCGTCGCGCTCGCGATGGCCTTCGGTGCTCCGCGCGAGTGGGTGCAACGCATTGAAAAAGCCGGCCACCCAAAGCTCGCGCACGCCTTCGCCGGCTTTGGCAAGGACTTCATGCCCACGCTCAACGAAGGTTCGCTTCTCTTCATGCCCGTGTTGCTGCCCAGCACCTCGCTCACCGAGGTGAAGCGCGTCATGGCGTGGCAGGACCGCGTCATCCGCAGCCTGCCGGAGGTCGAGAGCGTCGGCGGCAAGCTCGGGCGCGCCGAGACCGCCACCGACCCCGCGCCCGTCGAGATGATTGAGACCACCATCATGCTCAAGCCCGAGTGGCTGCCCACCAACCGCACTTACCTCGGCTTCATTAGAATTCCCACCGTCTATCGCAACCCCGCGTGGCGACCTGACTCGACGAAGGAAACGCTCATCGCCGAACTCACCGAGAAACTCTCCAACGTCCCCGGTTACGTGCCCGGTTTCCTGCAACCCATCGAGAACCGCATCCTCATGCTCGCCACCGGCATCCGCGCGCAGCTCGGCGTAAAGATTCTCGGTGGCTCGCTCGACGACTTGCAGCGGAAGGCCTTCGAGGTCGAGCGCATCGTGCGCGAAGTGCCCGGCGCGGTGGGCGTCGCGCCAAGCCGCGTGCAGGGCAAGCCGTATCTCGAAGTCGAGGTCAACCGCGTGGCGATGGCGCGCTTCGGCCTGCGCGCGCAGGACGTGCTCGACGCCGTCGAGACTGGCATCGGCGGCAAGGTGATTGCCACGACGTATCAAGCCGCCGAGCGCATGGACCCGCGCGAGCGCACCGGCATCCAAGTGCGTTTGCAACGCGCCGAACGCGACGACCTCGAACGCCTCGGCGATGTGCTCGTCGCCACGCCCAGCGGCAAGCAGATGCCGCTCGGCCAGCTCGCGACGATTCGCCGCACGACCGGCCCGAGCGAAATCGCGAGCGAGAACGGCCGCCTGCGCGTCTTCGTGCAGGCGAACGTGCAGGAGCGCGACCTCACCAGCTTCGTCGAGGACGTGAAGCAACGCGTGAAAAAGGAAATTGAACCCACGCTCCCGCCCGGCATGACCATCGAATACAGCGGCGAATACGAGAACCTCGTGCGCGCGCAGCAGACTCTTTTCTACATCTTCCCGGCGACGCTGCTCATCATCTTCCTGCTGCTCTACATGGTCTATCACTCGGCGAAGGAAGCCGCGCACGTCATCCTCGCCGTGCCGTTCGCGCTGACCGGCGGCGTTTTCCTGCAATACGCGCTGGGCTACAACTTCAGCGTGAGCGTGTGGGTGGGCTACATCGCGCTCTTCGGCACAGCCATCCAGACCGGCGTGGTGATGGTGGT
>CAMBZO010000343.1 GCA_945872195.1 Akkermansia muciniphila
CTTCAGTGCGCGAAGCCCTTTTCGTCCTCGGGCAGCGGCTTGTCCTTCGTCTCCGTCGCGAAGGGCAGCACGGCCAAGCCGAGCAGGAAAACGCAGCACATCGTCAGCGCGGCTGGACGCATGGGCTCAGGTGAGTTGGCAAAGACTTCGGTCTTCAGCAGGCCGATCACCGGCACGCCCGCCGCCGCGATGAAACGCCCCACGTTGTAGCAGAACGAAGTCCCCGTGCTGCGCAGGTGCGTGGGGAATAGCTCCGGCAGGTAGATCGCATACACCGCGAACACCGAGAGCTGGAAGAAGCCCATGATCGGAATCAGCCAGAACGTCTGGCTCGCCTCGCGGTAAAAGTTGAAGGCACAGGCCGTCGCGATCAGCGCGGTGGTGAAGGCAATCGCAAACGCCGGCTTGCGGCCCAGCTTCGCCGCCACCCAACTCGCGGAGAGCATCCCGAAGAACGCGCCGATTTGTAGCGTGAGCAGGCCCCAACTCGCCCACTTGTCCACCAGCGGCCCGATGGTTTTGGACTCGATGGATTTTTGGATGTCCGCCGGCGGCAGGCCCTGCTTGGTCAGCTCCGTGTGCGCGTCTTTGATGACTTGGGGGACTGTGTCGGTGGAGGTCGCGGCGGCGACGGCGGTGGTGGCCTTCGCGTAGTCCACATAGGCGGCGGTGTAGGACTTGCGCAACACCGTGCGCACCAGCTCTGGCGTGTAGAAGCCGATGCCCCAGAGGCCGATCACGCCCGAGCATACCAGCAGCATCCCGATGATGGCGTTCCGACGCCAACGCGGCGTGCTGAACAACTCGCGGTAGGTGAACGCGCTGTGCTTGTCCAACTCGCCGGAATCCTTCATCTGCTGCCAGCGCGCCGGCTCCTTCATCCGCATCCGGATGATGAGCGCGAGGAACGCTGGGATCGCGCCGATCACAAACATCCAGCGCCAGGAGTTACCCAGCGCGATGGCCCCAGTCTTCTCCAAGTTCGCCATGCCCATGCCGATCAGCGCGGCGGAAATATTCCCCAGCGCCGAGAGCGCCTGGAGCGAGCCCAACGCGCCCGACCGGGCCTTCGCCGGCATCACCTCCGCCAACAGCGCCACGCCCACCGCGAATTCGCCGCCAACTCCCAGCCCGGTGACAAACCGGTAAAATGCAAAATCCCAAAACGTCTGCGACAAAGCGCTCAGCCCCGTGCAGAGCGAGTAGATCAAGATCGTGATCATCATCGTCTTCGCGCGCCCGATGCGATCGCCCAGCACGCCGAAGATCAACCCGCCCGTGGCCCAGCCGCACAGGAAGATCGAGGTCGCGTAGCCGCCCCAGAGGAGCGGGTCTTTGTCGGCGGGCAGCAGCGCCTTCATCGCCGGACCGCGCGAGAGCGTGAAAAGCTGCTGGTCGAGGCAGTCGAAGAGCCAACCCAGTGCTGCCACGGCGAAGACGAACCAGTGATAGCCGTTGAGTTGTTTCCACCAAGGGCCGTCGCTGGTTGTGTTGGGTGAACTCATGTGTGGTTGCGCTGTGCGTTGTGTCGGAAAACGAGTTGTTACCTACACGTAACGAATTGCCGCGCCAAGGCTTAATTCCCAAGCTCCCGCCCCATCTGCGTCCATCTGTTGCCGAAAAACTTCGCACGCCATTGCCTTCCGCCTCCGGCTCCGCTTTCCTTTCCGCCATGCAACCTGTCCTCGACTACCTCGCAGCGAACGAAGCGCGCTTCCTGCGCGAACTCTCCGACTACCTCCGCTTCCCCAGCGTCTCCGCCCAGCCGCAGCACAAGCCCGACCTCGAGCGCTGCGCCCAGTGGATCGCCGCTCACTGCCGCTCGCTCGGCCTGTCCGTCGAAGTCTGCCCCACCGCCGGCAACCCCATCGTCCTCGCCCGCACGCCCCGCCGTGCCGGCACGCGCAAGCCGCACTACGTCGTCTATGGCCACTACGATGTGCAACCGCCCGAGCCGCTCGAACTGTGGAAGTCCCCGCCCTTCGAGCCGCGCATCGAAGGCCGCAGCCTTTTCGCCCGCGGCTCCTGCGACAACAAGGGCCAGCACTTCGCGCACTTGAAGGCCGTGGAAGCCTACCTCAAGACCGGCACCGAGCTGCCCTGCGACCTCACGTTCCTCATCGAGGGCGAGGAGGAAATTGGCTGCGAAAACCTCGCTCCCTTTCTGCACGAGCGGAAAGCAGACCTCCGCTGCGAGGCATTTGTCATCTCCGACAACGGCCTGCCCAGCAAGCGTCACCCCGCCCTGACCTACGCGCTGCGCGGAATCCTCGCCGTGGAAATCCGACTCGACGGCCCGAACCGCGACCTCCACTCCGGCCTCTTCGGTGGCGCGGTGGAGAACCCAGCGATGGCGCTCGCGCAACTGCTCGCCAAGCTCCGCGACAAAAACGGCCGCATCACCATCCCCGGCTTCTACGACGACGTCACCGCGCTCTCAAAATACGAGCGCGCCATGCTGGCCAAACTCCCCAGCAACGAAGCCAGCTTTCGCAAACTCGTAGGCGCACCCGAGCTGTTCGGCGAGAAAGGCTTCACCAGCATCGAGCGCCGCACCGCCCGCCCGACCTGCGAAATCAACGGCCTCACCAGCGGCTACCAAGGCGAAGGGAGCAAGACCATCGTCCCCGCGTGGGCGCGCGCGAAGCTCACCTTCCGCCTCGTGCCCGACATGGACCCGAAGAAGATTCAGAAACTCATCACCACACACTTGAAGAAACTTTGCCCACCGAGCTGTAAACTCACCGTGGAAGCCGGGCACGCCGGCGAAGCCTACCTCGTCCAGCCCGACAGCCCCCGCGCCCAAGCCGCGCTCCGCGCTCTCCGCGAAGCGTTCGGCTGCGAGCCAGTGCTGATGCGCGAAGGTGGTTCCATCCCCATCGTGAATGACTTCAAGCGGATCCTTGGTGTCGAGACCCTCCTCCTTGGCCTCTCGCTCCCCGATGACAACGCGCACTCCCCGAACGAGAAGTTCGACCTCGATTGCTTCAGCTCCGGGATGCGCATGAGCGCGCTGCTGTGGCGTGAGTTGGCCGGAGTGAAGTAGTGCAGGACCGGCCCCATCACAACTTCAGAATCTGCTCCCGCAACACTGCCAAGTCGGGATCATTCAGGGCGAGGCTCTTGATTTCGCCCTTCTCGCCCCGCGCGATGGCCTTGCGGAGCCACTGGTGCGCCTCGACCGGGTTGCCGAGTTGGCACGCGTAGCAGGCGAGGTTGTAGGGAATCAGGCTCGCCTCCGGAAATTTCTTCACCGCCGGAAGCAGCGCCTCGCGCGCCTCCAGCGTGCGCCGCAGTTCGTGCAGGCTGTAGCTGCGGTCCACCCAGCCGGACATGCGGTCGGGCGCGGCGATCAGCTCCAGCTCCGCGACGCGCAGCGCCTCCTCCCAGTGCAGCTCCGCCGCGTGGACGCGCCACCAGACTTCGAGCACCTCCGGGTGAGCGGCGTTCGCGGTCGAGACCTGCTGCAGCTCCGCGCGCGCCTCCGCCGCTGTGTTCAAATCCAGCCAGCCGAGCGCTGCGTTCACAAAATGTAGGTCCGGGTAACTCAGCGTGCTCATGTCAGTGGCAATTAAACACGACG
>CAMBZO010000344.1 GCA_945872195.1 Akkermansia muciniphila
CGCTGGCGCGGAACTTCGCGTGGTGCATGATCTTGCGGCCCTCGTTCTCCAGCTTCATCTCTTCCTTCGTGTAGCCGGTGTCGAGGAACGAGTCCACGTGCGGCAGGACGTTGAAGGCGATTTGGTGGGGATAAACTTCTTTCGTCACGGGCTGCTTCTTCACGATCTGGTCGACCTGGCGCTCCAGTTCTTCGAGGGCCTTCGCGCCCGTGCCGGATACGGCCTGATAGCTCGATGCGAAGATGCGCGTTACGCCGAATGCTTGATGCAGCGGATACAACGCCATCAGCGTGATGGCCGTCGTGCAGTTCGGATTGGCGATGATGCCCTGATGCCGCGTGCAGTCGTCGGCGTTGATCTCCGGCACGACCAGCGGGACGGTCGGGTCTTGGCGGAACACACTGGAGTTGTCCACCACGACGCAGCCGGCCTTCACCGCGATGGGCGCGAACTCCTTCGAGATGGCACCGCCGGCGCTGAATAGCGCGATGTCAATGCCCCGGAACGAATCCTTCGTCAGCTCGGTGATGGCAATGTCCTGCCCGCGGAACGGAAGGGTCTTGCCGACGGACCGCGCCGAGGCGAGTAAGGTGAGCTTGCCCACCGGAAAGTTCCGCTGCTCGAGCGTCTTGATCATCTCGACGCCGACCGCGCCGGTCGCGCCAATCACTGCCACATGAGGGTTTCGATTCATACGAAAGGCCGCGCACTATAACGGCGAGCAAGGGTCTGTCAAACGTGCGCCCGCCGACTGGCCGAACCCGCTCCGCAGTTGCAACGCGCCGCCCCCCGCCTACAGTCCGCGCGCAATGCAGACTGCCCTCGACTCCGTGGAAGCCGCCCTCGCCGATTTGCGCCGGGGGAAAATGGTCATCGTCGTGGACGACGCCGACCGCGAGAACGAGGGCGACCTCGTCATGGCCGCCGAGCACGCCACGCCCGCCGCGATCAACTTCATGGCCAAGTTCGGTCGCGGCCTCATCTGCGTGCCCACCACCGGCGACCGCCTCAAGCAACTCGGCGTCGAACGCATGGTCACGCAGAACCGCGAGACCTTCAAAACGGACTTCCAGGTCAGCGTGGACGCCGCCCGAGGTGTCACCACTGGCATCAGCGCCGCCGACCGCGCCAAGACCATCCAAATAATGGCCGACCCAACGGCGATGGCCGACGACCTCATCCAGCCCGGCCACGTCTTCCCGCTCCGCGCTAAGTCCGGCGGCGTCCTCCAGCGCGCCGGGCACACCGAGGCCGCCGTGGACCTCGCGCGTCTCGCTGGCTGCCGGCCCATCGGCGTCATCTGCGAGATCATGTCCGACGACGGCACCATGGCGCGCCTGCCCGAGCTGCGGAAATTCGCCCGCAAGCACAAGCTCAAGATCTGTTCCATCGCAGACCTCATCAGCTACCGGCGCACCCGGGAGAAGCTCGTCGAGCGCATTGAGGTCGTGAAGATGCCGACGGATTATGGTGATTTCGACCTGCACCTCTACCGCTCGCACACCGACGGCCAGCACCACATCGCGCTCGTGAAAGGCGATCTGGGCCGGGGCGAGCGCGTGCTCGTGCGCGTCCACAGTGAGTGCCTCACCGGCGATGTCTTCGGCTCGCGCCGCTGCGACTGCGGCCCGCAGCTCCAGCAAGCCATGAAACAGGTCAGCGACGAGGGTTGCGGCGTCATCCTCTACATGAGGCAGGAAGGCCGCGGCATCGGGCTGGGGCCAAAGATTCAGGCCTACAAACTTCAGGAGAAGGGCCTCGACACCGTGGAGGCCAACCAAAAGCTCGGCTACGGCATGGACCTCCGGGAATATGGCCTCGGTGCGCAAATCCTCTGCGACCTCGGCCTCAAAACCATCCGCCTGCTCACCAACAACCCGAAGAAGCTCGTCGGCCTCGGCGGCTACGGCCTGAAGGTCATTGAGCAAGTCCCCATCCGAGTGAAGCCCAACCCGCACAACGAGCGGTATCTGAAAACCAAGCGGGAGAAGCTCGGCCACTTGCTTTGACACTCGGCGCACTTGCGCCTCAAACCACCACTTTCCGCCACTCTGCCTCCACTCCGCGCCGCGTGATCCAATCGTTCAACGCGCCCCGGTCCAGTAGTTCGCCCGACACATTCAGCATGGCCCGGATGTCGCGCAGGTGTTTGTCCGACCCGCCTTCCCGGAAGTATTCCAGCTTGCGGACGATGACGCACTCGGGGGGCGCAATCACGATGGATTCTCCCATGAATTCGAAACGGCGCACATGACGGAAGGCCCAGGCGTTCAACTCGTCTTGGCCGGGGGTGTAAAGGTCGGCTTTGAATCCGGTTTCCGCGTGGATCACATTGAACTGGCCGTGTTGGGGCCGGGCGATTTCAGCGGCGATGACCTCGGCGGGCGGCAAATAAAATGCGGGGGCGGGGAACGCCTCGGCCAAACGCGGAAGGTCTTCTGAGCGCAGGAAGACCACCACATCCACATCATTGGTGAACCGCGGCTCGCCGTAGAGGATGGCGGCCACGCTTCCGGCCACCATGTAGCGCACGCCCATCTGGTTCAGCGGGCGCAAGAACAGCAGGGAAAGTTCAGCTTCGGGCATGGCTGAAGTTACGCTTCACCGCTTGCGCCACCTGCTCGGCCGACCATGCGGGATGTTGGGATTTCAGCCAGGCCGTCTTCATTCGCCGCGCGGACCAGTAAAGTCGCTCGGCGATTTCCAGCCGCCGCCCGGGCGTCATCCGCCGGAGAATGGCGAACTGTTCCGGGCTGGTCTGTTCATCCGCTAGCATCTTGGGAAGGTGCGCCGGCGAACTTATCCAAGCAAGCTCTTCACCTTTGCCAACGCCTCGTCCAGCGCGCTCGCGCCCTTGCCGCCGCCGATGGCTGGGATGGCTTTGCAGGCCGACCCCTGCTCCGTGCCGCAGGCCGGGGCCGCCTTCGCTAGCGGCGGAGGAGGAACACCCCTTCATCGCCCGCCAAATTCAGCCAGTGCGACCGCACCCGCAGCCCGTGCTGGAGGAACAATCCCTGCAACTGCTCCGGCGTGTGGCGATACGAGAAAAAAAGTCCAAACCGCTCGCCCCGTTTGCAGCCCCAGTCCTTGCCCCCATAGTGCAGCGTGCAAGCCCTGCGGAAAACAAAGTCGGCTTCGACCCGCAGCAAGCCACTTCCCTCGGGGCACTTCGCCACGCGGAACTCCATCCGGCCGTCGGCCTGCGCGACGCCGAGATCCGCGAGCACTGAGAACAGCCACTCGCCGGTCAGCGCGTTGTCATACGAGGGGAGAATCTTTCGCACGCCGGCCGCGTAGTTTTTTCCCGGCGCGAGATTCGCGCTCACCAGCAGCACATCCTTCGGCTCCAGCAAGCCGGCGAGCTTGGGCAGCGCCTCGGCCGGAGTGAAGTTCGGCAGCATTCCGAAAAAGGTCACCACCCGCTGAACGCCAGGCAGCAGGACCGATTGCAGCGCGTTTCCCCAGTCCTCCACCCGCGCGAGATCGAGAACCAAGGGCGCGCAATCGGCGGGGGCCATTCCAGCAGCGATGGCCGCCTCGCGCGCGATCAAGGTGAGACTCACGCTGACATCCGTGGGCA
>CAMBZO010000345.1 GCA_945872195.1 Akkermansia muciniphila
GCGCCCGCGAAGGTCGACTTCTCCCACCAGATCGTCCCCATCCTTCGCGAGCATTGCGGCGAGTGCCACACGGGCGACAAGAAGAAGGGCAGCTTCAGCATGAACGACCGCGCGTCGTTGCTCGCGGGCGGTGAGAGTGGCAAGGCCGTCCTCCCCGGCAACTCGGCCAAGTCTCCGCTCATCGCAGCCATCACGACCAAGGACACCGACAAACAGATGCCGCCGAAGGGCGCACGCCTCTCGCCCGAGAAGGTGAAACTGCTCCGCGACTGGATTGATGCCGGTGCGGTGTGGGAGGAGGGCTTCGCGTTCAAGAAGCCCGCCTACGAGCCGCCGCTCAAGCCGCGTCGCCCCACGCTTCCGCCCGCCGTCGCGGGCCGCACGAACCCCGTTGACCGCATCCTCGACGCGGACCTCGCCAAGCGCAAAGCCGCGACGCCCAAGCCTGTGGACGACGCCACGTTCGCCCGCCGCGCGCACCTCGACCTCGTCGGCCTCCTGCCCGAGCCGGAGGCCCTCGCGAAGTTCCTCGCCGACAAGTCCGCCGACAAACGCGCCGCGCTCGTGCGCTCGCTCCTCACCCACGACACAGCCTACGCCGAGCACTGGCTCACGTTCTGGAACGACCTTCTCCGCAACGACTACTCCGGCACCGGTTTCATCACCGGCGGGCGCAAGCAGATCACCAAGTGGCTTTATCGCGCGCTCGTCGAGAACCGGCCTTACGACCAGTTCGCCCGCGAGCTGATTGCCTACACGCCGGACAGCGAGGGCTTTGCCGCCGGCATCAAGTGGCGCGGCGACGTGAGCGCGGGCGCGACCACCGAGATTCAGTTCGCGCAGTCCGTCGGCCAGAGTTTCCTCGGCATCAACCTCAAGTGCGCCTCCTGCCACGACAGCTTCATCGACCGCTGGAAACTCGAGGAGGCCTACGGGCTCGCCGCGATTTACGCGACCGGCAAACTGGAACTCCACCGCTGCGACAAGCCCGTGGGCAAGACCGCGCAGGCGAGCTGGCTCTTCCCCGAGCTGGGCCAGGTGGACGCGAAAGCCCCGCAGCCCGAGCGCTTGAAACAACTCGCCGCGCTGATGACCCACCCGGAGAACGGCCGCTTCACCCGCACCATCGTGAACCGCCTCTGGCACCGCCTCATGGGCCGCGGCATCGTCCACCCCACCGACGCGATGCAGAGCGAGCCTTGGAACCACGACCTCCTCGATTTCCTCGCCACGCATCTCGCGGAGAACAAGTTCGACCTGAAGAAAACCCTCGAACTCATCGCCACCTCCGCCGCCTACCAATCCCACGCGCAAATCCTCGGCAAGGACGCCGACGAGCAGGCCTACGCCTACGCCGGCCCGCGCGCCAAACGCCTCACCGCCGAGCAGTTCGTGGACACCGTCTGGCAAATCACTGGCACCGCCCCCACGCGCTTCGATGCTCAAATCGTGCGCGGCAAACCCAGCACCGAAGCCGTGGAGGCGATGAAACTCACCGGCCAGTGGATTTGGTCCCACGCCGACGCCGGCAACGCGAAGGCCGGCGAGACCTTCACGGCCCGCAAGAAGTTCACCCTCAAGTCCGCACCCGTCCGTGCCGGAGCCGTGGCCACGGCGGACAACGAGTTCAAGCTCTACATCAACGGCGCGCTCGTCGCCTCCGGCGACAACTGGGAAAACCCCGAAGCCATCGCCCTCGAAACCAAACTCAAAGCCGGCGCGAACGACATCGTGCTCGTCGCCAAGAATGGCGGCAGCGGGCCAAACCCGGCGGGCGTCATCTTCGAGGCGCGCATCAAACTGGCCGACGGCTCCACCGAGACCATCGGCACCGACCCGACGTGGGAGACGCTCAAATCGCCGCCCGATGCGAAGGGCAAGTTCAAGAGCGAGCCCGCCGCCGCTGAGGGGAACGCGGTCGCGGTCGCCAACTCCGCGCTTTGGAACGTGAAGGTCGGCAAGCAACTCGCCACGCAGCTCGCCCAAGCCGCCACCAGCACCCAACCGATGGTTCGCGCGTCGCTGCTCAAGAACGACTTCCTCATGCGCGCTCTGGGCCGCCCGCACCGCGAGCAAATCGTCAGCGTCCGCCCCGCCGACCTGAACACGTTGGAAGCCATTGACCTCAACAACGGCCAGACCCTCGCCACCCGCCTCGAACAAGGCGCGTCCCGGCTCCTCGCAAAACCGTGGCCCAGCAGCGACGCGCTCACCCAATGGCTCTACCAGTTCGCCCTCGCCCGCACCCCGGCCCCCGCCGAGCTGTCCCTCGCCCGCGAAGTTCTCGGGGAGAAGCCCACGAGCCAAGGGGTGCAAGACCTCCTCTGGGCCGTGCTGATGTTGCCGGAGTTTCAACTCGTCCGATAATCCAATGAACGCGCTACCGCTCGATCCGCAGAACACCCGCCGGGACTTCCTCCAAAAGCTCGCCGCCGCCACGGCCACCACGATGGCGATGGGCGCGCCGCGCTTGCTCGCGAATGAGAAGGTCGTCCACCCCAAGGCCACCGCCGACTCGTGCATCCTGATTTGGATGGGCGGCGGCATGGCGGCCCCGGACACGTTCGACCCGAAGCGCTACCAGCCCTTCGAGAAGGGCGTGCCGGTGAAAAACATTCTCAGCACCTTCCCCGCGATTCCCACGGCGGTGGACGGCGTAAAGATTTGCCAGGGCTTGGAGCAAATCGCCTCCGTCATGGACCGCGCCACGCTCATCCGCAGCGCCACGCAGCCGGACCTCGGGCACATCCTCCACTCGCGCCACCAGTATCATTGGCACACGGGCTACGTGCCGCCGCAGACCGTCGCGGCCCCGCACCTCGGCGCGTGGATGGCGAAGGTGCTCGGCCCGCGCAACCCGGTGATGCCCGCGTTCATCAACGTCGGCCAGCGGCTCGAAGGTGTCGGCGAGCAGGAGGAGTTGAAGGCCTTCACCACCGCCGGCTTCTTCGGCAACGAGTTTGGCCCGATGAACCTGCCGTATCCCGACGACGCCGCGCAGTCCGTGCGCCCGCCGAAGGGGATGGAGCCGGGCCGCTTCGACAATCGCTACAGCCTCTATCGCAAGCTCGTGGACAAGAACCCGCACCGCGAGTTCATGAGCGACTTCCAGCAGGAGTCCATGCTGCGCTCGCTGGACAACGCGCACCGGCTCCTCAGCTCGAAGGAACGCGCGGCCTTCGACCTCTCGCTGGAGCCGAAGGAGAGCTACGCGAAATACAACACCGGCCGCTTCGGCCAAGGCTGCCTGCTCGCCCGTCGCCTCGTGGAGAACGGCGCGCGGTTCGTCGAGGTCACGACCGAATACATCCCCTTCGTGCATTGGGACACGCACAAGGACGGCCACGAGACCGTCGCGGGCATGCACAAGATGATGGACGCGCCCATCGCCCAGCTCATCCGCGACCTCGAAGCGCGGGGCTTGCTGAACCGCACGCTCGTCGTCATCGCGAGTGAGTTCAGCCGCGACGCGATGATTGAAGGCATCCCCGGCTCGAACGCGAAGGACCAGACCACGCATCCGACCGAGACCTTGCAGGAGATGAAGCACTACGGCCTGCACCGGCACTTCACCGG
>CAMBZO010000346.1 GCA_945872195.1 Akkermansia muciniphila
AAGTTTCATTTCGCTCTCATTGTGCGACTCGAAGATGACGTGCTTTGTTTTGCGCAAACAGTCGGTGGCTCCAAGAAGGGCGCGCCCCCCTTCCCCCTCTATGTCCAGCTTGAGTAAGGTTATGGCACCAAGATTCCGACGAGTGACAATTCCATCAAGAGTCAGCGAACAAATGGAGCGCTTATGCTTTCCCGCAGCGTTCGTCGCTGCATTTTCCCCGTGCAATGGGTCATTAAAGGCAAACGTCACATCCCGTCCATCCTCACTCGACAAGACCCCGCACTCCGCCTCGTAGGCATCTTTCAGACCCGGCCGGATACCGGAAAGTTTATTGACAGTGAAATCATGCGCTTCCTGAATCATGTCCACCCCCACCACCCGGCACCGGGGGTGAAACTGAAACCACCAGCGAACGGTGATACCCACGTTTACCCCGCAATCCAACACCACTGGCGAGGGACTAACGCGAATGGCTTCTTCAATGACGGGGTCACGCATTTCGCCAACCGCGAAGTTGTCGTGGATGTTCTTCACTTCAGCGACGGTTGAAACGTTCCCGAAGATGGGGAGGTTCACCGCGATCGGCATCCATCCACTCTTTTTCGCGAGTGATAAATACGGAGCCTTAAGGCCAGCGAGTTTTTTGAGTCGGGACATATTTTGCGTTCGTTGGCTTAAATACCTATGTTCCTGACACACGCGCTTTCCGCCCAGCCATTCCGGTGCCACGAGCATTTGTTGTGCCCCGTTTCAAGTTGTCATGCCAGCGCTCGGCCGTAGCTTTCCAAGCGTCCTCGATTTCGGGCATCATCTTCGGCACCTCGACCTCGCGGCCGTCCACCTTGATTTTGATTTTGTCGGACGGCGGCGGAGGCGCTGCCGGCGCGGGAGGCGCGGCGGGCTTGGCTTCGGTTGTCGCGGGGGCGGACATGGAAATCAGTGTTTGGTGGTCGCGGCTTTGGCTTCATCCGCCGCGCCCTTCGCTTCAAAGTCTTCCTTGAACTTCTTCACGAAGCTCAGGACCGGCCAGGCGGCGGCTTCGCCGAAGGCGCAGATGGTGCGGCCCTGGATGTTTTGGGCGATGTGCAGCAGGTAATCGGCGTCGGCCTTCCGGCCTTCGCCGTGGGTCATGCGATGGAGCGCCTTGCTCATCCAGAGCGCGCCCTCGCGGCAGGGCGTGCACTGGCCGCAGCTCTCGTGCGCGTAAAACTCGGCGAGGTTCGCGAGGGTGGCGACGATGTCGCGGGTGTCGTCGAGCACGATGATGGCCCCGGAGCCGGACATGGTGCCGGCGGCCATGAGGGAATCGAAGTCGTAGGGCAGGTCGAGAAGCGACACGTCCACCTTGGCCATTTGGCCGTCGGGGCCTTTGCGGTTGAGTTTGAAGGTTTCGCCGGCCTTCAAGATTTTCGAGGAGGAGCCACCGGGGATGACGGCCTTCAGAGTGCGCCCGTCACGCAGGCCGCCGCCGAACGCGGGGTCGTTGATGAGTTCGCCAAGGGTGACTTTGCCGACCTCGATTTCGAAGTAGCCGGGGCGCTTCACGTCGCCGCTGAGGCTAACGATGCGCGTGCCGGTGTTGTTGGGCGTGCCGAGCTTGGCGTATTCGCCCGGGCCCATGTTCACGATGTGCTTCACGTGGCAGAGGGTCTCCACGTTGTTCACAATGGTCGGGCACATGTAGAGGCCCAGCACGGCGGGGAAGTAGGGCGGCTTGATGCGCGGGTAGGCGCGCTTGCCTTCGAGTGACTCGATGAGACCGGTCTCCTCGCCGCAGATGTAAGCGCCCGCGCCGCGGTGGACGTAAATCTCCAAGTCGTAGCCGGAGCCGAGGATGTTCTTGCCGAGGAAGTTCTTCGCCCGCGCCTCGTCGAGGGCTTTGTTCAGCAGCTTCGCGCCCTGCGGCATCTCGCCGCGGATGTAGAGGTAGGCGAGCTTCACGTCGTTCGCCCAGCAGGAGAGAATCATGCCCTCGATGAGCTGGTGCGGGTCTTTGTGGATGATTTGCCGGTCCTTGAACGTGCCCGGCTCGGACTCGTCGGCGTTGCAGATGAGATAGATGGGCTTGCCGGACTTGCGGTCCACGAGAGACCACTTGATGCCCGCGCTGAAGCCCGCGCCACCGCGACCGCGCAGACCGGAGGCCTTCACGTCCTCGCGAATCTGTTCTTGCGGGGACATTTTCTTGCCGTCGGGCAAATCCCGGGGCGCGAGGGCGAGCACCTTCTTGAGCGCGTCGTAGCCGCCGTGGCGGAGGTAGCACTCCATGTCCGGCGTGTAACCGGGCTGGTCGGCGTGCTTGAGAATGAGGCGGTGTTCCTGCGGCATGGCGGCTTGACTCTCAGTTTGAAATCCCTACTTTGCCCGGCGCTACGGACTGCCCGATGGTGTAATGGTAGCACAACAGTCTCTGAATCTGTTTGTCATGGTTCAAATCCATGTCGGGCAACCAAGTCTTCATTTCGAGTTCCCCTTCGCGACGATTTCATCCGCCTGCGCGGGCGTGACCTTCGGCAGCAAATCTTCGTTCAGCAGCACCACCGGCGCGTTGCCGCAGTCGGCGAGGCACTCGACGAACTCGACGGTGAACTTCCCGTCCGGAGTGGTTTGCGCCGCGTGCTTGTGGGCGTCGAGGCCGAGCTTCTGGCAGAAGTGCGTGCGCAGCTCGCCGCTGCCGGCCAGCGCGCAACTCAAGGTGCGGCAGACCTTGATGTGCGTCTTGCCCAGCGGCTCCTGCCGGAACATCGGATAGAACGTGACCAGCTCGTAAACGCTGATGGGTTGGAGGCCGAGCTTCCGCGCGGTCCACTCGACGGCATCGCGCGAGATGTAGCCGAAGTGCTCCTGCAAAGCGTGCAGCAGCATGAGCGACGCGCTCCGCTTCTGCGGGTAGTGCGTGACCAACTCGTCGAGCTGGGCTTCCAAGTTGGCGGGGACGGCGAAGTTCATCGGTCACATTCTCCCATCACAAAATCAATCGAGCCGAGGATGCTCACCGCGTCGCTCATCATGTGGCCGGGCAGCACGTGTGGCAGGATGCTCAGGTTGCAGAACGATGGCGCGCGAATCTTCAGCCGATACGGCGTGCCGCCGCCGCGCGAGTTGATGTAGAAGCCCAGCTCGCCCTTCGGGTTCTCCGCGCCGAAATAGATTTCGCCGGGCGGCGCGTTGACGCCCTGCGTCACCAGCATGAACTGGTGAATCAACTCCTCCATGCTCGTGAGCACCTTGTCCTTCGCGGGCAAAACGACTTTGCCGTCGGGCACGTTGATGGGTTCCATCGCGTCGTTGTCATCGCCGCCGGGCAATTGGTCGAGGCACTGGCGGATGAGGCGGACGCTCTGGCGCATCTCTTCCATGCGGACGAGGTAGCGGTCGTAGCTGTCGCCGACCGAGCCGACGGGCACCTCGAAATCCAGCTCGCGATAGACGAGATACGGATGCGCCTTGCGCACGTCGTAGTCCACGCCGCTGCCGCGCAGGTTCGGGCCGGTGAGGCCGTAATCAATCGCGTCCGCGCGCGAGATGATGCCGACGTTCCGGGTGCGGTCCACGAAGATGCGGTTGCGCGTGAG
>CAMBZO010000347.1 GCA_945872195.1 Akkermansia muciniphila
AACTCCGGGGCCTCGGTCGCATCCAGCACGCGGCCCGTGTAAACGTCGCTGAACACAGCGGGCTGAAGTTTGTAATCCTGTTTGCCCTGTCGGTTCGTGATGTCGAGCCAGTCCTTGTCCGTGCTGACCATCACGCCATCAATGAACTTGGGCTGCGGCGAACGCTTGAAGTGCCCGAGCGTGTCGTCGAACCACAGCACGCCGAGGGGAGCCTTCACCAGTTCGTCCGCACTCGGCTGGAAATCGCCCTTGTAGTTCGTGCTGCCGGCGAGCGCGCCCTCGCGGGTGATGACGACCAGTCCATTCGCAAGTTGCTTCACGCTCGCCTGTGGCATCTGCGCGACTTCCGCAACGCGCGCCAACGACTCCGGCCCAACAAGTCGCCCACCGTATGGCCGCAGCCAATTGTAAATCTGCTTCAAGGCGGCGGGGTCCGGTAGCGCCGCGTCGGGCGCGACCACGATGAGGTTCGCGAAGTAAGGCGGCAGCCCTGAGGCAGTCGGCGCGATCTGCCGCAACGCGACACGCTCGCCGTAAAGCCGGGCCGCTGCGAGTCGCGTCCGCGCGGCAGCGATGCTCGCGCTGCTGTCAGCGAGTGCGAGAATCTTGAACTGGCTTTGGTTCGCGAGCGCTTCGAGAAAGCCCGGCTCGCCCAAGCCCAGCAAGAGCGCGTAACCGCGGTCGGCTCCCGCAGCAGCGAGAACTTTGTTTGCGGTAAGCAGGACACTCTTGTCCAGCGGTGCGGGGGACTTCGGCGGCAACGCTAACAAGCGTGGCTGCTTCATTGTGGCGTCGCCCAGCGCGTAAAGACCGCCTTCCTCGGTGACAACGAAGCACTTCCCATCCGCTGCGAGCACGCTGTGGACCTTGCCGCTCACGTCGGGCCACGGTCCGTCGAAGCTCCATTCCTTGCCGGCCGCTCGGAAGCTGCGGCGCACGCCGGCCGTGCCCTCGGCGCGCGGCTTGTCCTCGTGGCGCACGGCGTTGACTTCCTTGTCGAAGAGCAAGCCGAGCCGCTTCTGCCGCTGCGTTTCCTTCTCGTCCGGCGTCGAGGCGAACCAGCCGCCGGGCAGTCGGCCCGCCGCTGGCAGCGCGAAATCTTTCAACGCCCCCGTCGCCAAATCAAAGCGCGCCGGATACGCCGAACTGCACGGCACGACGAGGTCCGCGCCGTCCACAAGGAGGTAGCCCTGCGGAGCCACGCCGCCGAAGGCTTCGGCCTGATGGGGATGCACACCGTAGAGATAGCTGGTGCGGTCGTTGAGCCAGATCTCGCGCCCGGTCGCGGCGTCGAGGCAGTAGATGAACACGCCTTCGAGCGGCCAGACGCCGGCGGCGAAATACACACGGCCCGCGTGCAGCACCGGCCCGCCGCGAATCGGCCACACGGAGATGAGCCGGCCATTGCCGAGAAGCTGTCGGTCATTCGGCACCGCGCGTTTCTGCCAGAGCAGCTCACCCGTGGCCGCCGACACGCAGCGGAGAACGCCATCGTCGGAACCGAAGATGACGCGCCCATCGCCCGCGACCGGCGCGAACCGCACCGGGCCATCGGCGAAAGCCTTCCACAGCACCGCGCCCGTGTCGGTGGCGTGAGCGGTGACACTGTCCTCACGCGACGAGGCCACGAAGAGCCGCTGGCCCAGCACAACCGGTTCGTAGCCACGGTCGAATTGCAGGCGCACATCGCGATAGGCTGGCTTGAGTGGGCCCAGCTCGCGGCTCCAGAGGACGGACAGCTTCTCCGGCAACTCAGTCGTGACGCTCGCCGTGCGGCCGGGGTTGGCCCGCCACATGGGCCAGTCACTCGCATGCAGCGAGAACACACCGAGCAGCAGCGTGGCAGCGAGCACGAGGAGCGCGGCCTTCAGGCCGCAGAAGCGTGCGAGTGGCAGCAGACATTCGAGTGCACTTCTCCCGTCCAGCCTTCTGCGGCGTGAACGCCGCGCTCCTTGCGCGTCTGCTGTTCCTACTCGTCGTTTCACAGGTCAGCCCTTGATCTCGAAGATCGCCTCCACCTCCACTGCCGCGCCGGTGGGGAGCTGCGCGAAGCCCAGCGCGCTGCGCGCGTGGTAGCCGTCGCCGTCCTTGCCGAAGATCGCGTGCAACAAATCCGACGCGCCGTTGATGACAAGGTGCTGGTCGGTGAACTCCATCGTCGTGTTCACGCAGCCGAACACCTTGATCACGCGCAATCCGTCCAGCGTGCCGTGAGTCTGCCAGACGGAGCGCAAGATTTTCTCCGCGCAGTTCTTGGCGGCAGCGTAGCCCTGCTCGGCTGAGAGCCCTGCCCCGCCGACCTTGCCCTTCGCGTCGCTGACGTGACCGGAGGAGAGGAGCTGATTGCCGCTGCGGATGCAGAGGTTCAAATACCCAGGGGCGATCTTCTCGAACTTGATGCCGAGGCTCTCGGCGGTTTGTTGGGGAGTCATGGTGTTATGTGCTTCGCGCTCCACATGGTGCGCGGCAATGAGCGTGCCTTGGTTGACGCCGAGGGGTCTACGGCATTCGCACGGCCTTCCGACCCCGCCTCCTTTACCTCTTCGTGTAAGGCCGCAGCACATTCCCCGCGACGCGCAGCGCATCCTGCCGGCCCGCGAGCGTCGGGCCGAACGTCGGGTCTTCCACCTCGATGCACACGGGGCCGCGATAGCGCGTCGCCATCAGCGCGCCCATGAACTTGCCCCAGTCCAGCTCGCCGTAGCCGGGGATGCGCGGGGTATGCCACTCATTCGGGTGAGAAAAAACGCCCACCTCGTTGAGTCGGTCGCGATGCAACTGCACATCCTTCGCGTGCAGGTGAAACAGCTTGTCCTGAAACTCCCGCAACGGACTCGCCGGGTCCATCTGCTGGAGCACGAAGTGCGACGGATCGTAGTTCAACCCGAAATGTTTTGAGGGAAGGTCACTGAACGCCCGCCGCCAGATGACCGGCGTCGTCATCAAGTTCTTCCCGCCCGGCCACTCGTCGCGCGTGAAGGACATCGGGCAGTTCTCGATGCCCACCTTCACGTCGTGATCCTCGGCAAAGGCGATCAACGGCCGCCACGTCTTGAGAAAACGCGACCAATTGTCATCCACGCTCCGTGTCCAGTCGCGCCCGACAAACGTGTTCACATTCTTGAGGCCCAGCAGGGCAGCCGCGCGGATGACCTTGCGGAGATGCGCCACCGCGACCTTGGCCACCGCGGGATTCGGGTCGAGCGGATTGGGATAATAGCCCAGCGCAGTGAGCGACACTTGGTGCTTGCTGCACAACCCGTGGACTTCCTCCGCCCGCCCCCGCGTGAACCCCTCCACATCAAGGTGCGTGACCCCGGCGAACTTCCGGTCCGCCCGGCCCACCGGCCAGCACATCACCTCCACGCAGCGGAACCGCTCGGCAGCGGCGAAGGCCAAGACTTGGTCCAAGGAAAGCTCAGGGAGAATGGCGGAGACGAAGCCGAGTTGGAACATGGGCGGAGGCTAGCGAAATGCGCGTGTGCCTGTCGAGAGGCTCCACTGTAACCGCCTCACCCTTTGAGCTTCCGCTCGAGCATTTCACCGACGAGGGCGGGGTTCGC
>CAMBZO010000348.1 GCA_945872195.1 Akkermansia muciniphila
ACCTTGGAGGACGGCCGCCTGCGCGTCGTCGCCAACGTGCGCAACCGCGAAGCGCGCCGCATCCAGGTGCAGATTAGCTGCGTGTTCAAAGACGAGAACATGGTGGCCACCGGCGACGAAACTCCGTGGACCAACCTCATCCTCACCGAGAGCGCGCAGGAAGCTGTCGAGTTCGTCTCGATGAACAACAAGGCCAAGAACTTCACCATCCGCGTGCGCCAAGCCCATTAACCTCTGCCCGATATGAAAACCACACTCCTCCTCACCGCGCTCACCCTCCCGCTCGCTGCGTTCGGACAGGCACGCCCTCCCGCCGCGCCGCCTGCGAACGCCCCCGTGCCCGTCACCACCGCGCCTGCCGTGCCCGGCGCCACGCCCGGCAGCTACGTGTATGAGCAGAAGCCCATCACCGGCCTGCCGCAGCTCATCACGCCGCAGCAGGCGCAGACCGTGATCGAGAAATTCAAGGCCGCCTACCCCAAGCTCGGCAGTCCGCGCATCCTCATCCACGTGAACCGCGACCTCGTGGACGAGAAGTCCGGCACGCGCCTCGCCTCCCGCAACGAGCGCACCGACACAACGCGCACGACGATTGATTCCACCATCGTCGCGCCCGCGAACGCCGGGCAGCCCATCAATACCGTGACCATCAATGCCGGCGGCGCGGTCACGCTCCCCGGAGGGACGTTGCAAGGCCAACTTCCCCAAGGCCCCGGCAAAGTCACCACCACCAACGAGCGCCAGACCCGCGACAACCGCTTCACCGACACCGCCCGCCCCGAGCCAACGCTGGCCGACAAGCAGACCGCGCGCGACGTCGAGCGCCTCTTCGGTCGCCCGCTCCGCATGGGTGGCGCGTCGCTTGCCGACCAGCGGGTCGCCACGCAACTCCTCGCCAACCGTTCGCTCGACGCGATGCTCAAGGACACCAACGGCGAGGCCGCCCGCAAGGACCGTGAGGCGCTCGCGAAGATTGCTGACGTGGCGCTCGAAGTCCTCATCTCCACCCGTCAGCTCGTCATCCGCGAAGTCTCCGGTGACAAGGTCTATCAAGTCCCCGACATCCAAGTCTCCGCCATCCGCTTGAAGGACGCCGCCATCCTCGGTCAGGCCAGCGCCTCCGACATCCTCGGTCGCGACCGCTACGCCGGCCGCATCGTCACGAACTTCGATGTCCGCGAAATCACCGAAGCCGTCGCCCTCGCGCTGATGGAGGACATGACGCTGACGGTGAAGTGAGGCAGCAGACCGCAGCTTGACAGCTCCGTCCCGTGGCCGAAGCTCCCGCCATGTCCGCCCGTTCCATGGTTGCAATGATCATCGCGATGTTTGCTGCCATTGGCCCGGCGTTCCCGGCGGACAAGGCCGAACCAGCCGGTCAAACAAAAGCACCCTTCCGTAGCGATCACGCCGCGCCGCTGGCACCCGAAGAGAAGCCGATGGACGGCGGCGAGAAGTTCACCAAACTACTTGTCACCTTCAACGGCATTGCCGGTGACCGCGTGCCCGGACACCTCTATTTGCCTAAGACCTCTTCCGGCCGCCGCTCTGCTGTGCTTGTGCAGCACGGCATCGGCGACAAGAAGCGCGCTACTTACATCGTCGCGACGTGCGAACGACTCGCCGCACTCGGCGTCATCGCGCTGGCGATTGACGCGCCCAATCGCGGCGACCGCGCGGCAAAGGACCAGCCCGGCATCTCGTTCCTGAACCCTGCCAGCGTGCAAAAATGGTTCCAGCAGCACTGCGGCGATTACAGCCGCGCCCTTGACTACCTCGCCACGCGCGCCGACGTAGCCCCCGAGCGCCTCGGCTACGTGGGCTTCAGTTGGGGTGCCATCACCGGCATCACCTTCGCCGCGCACGACGAGCGTGTGCGCGTGATGACCTCGATTGGCGGCGGGAGTCTGGCTGGATACCTTGCACTGCCGGCGAAGGCTGGCGAGAAACTCTCCGCATCACTCGACCCGGCCGACCACATCGCCCACTACGCACCGCGCCCGCTGCTGCTCATCAACTCGACCAAGGACCAACTCGTGCTGCCCCCGCTCGCACGGGTATTGCACAAGGCAGCCGGACCTGGTTCGGAAATCAAATGGTATGAGACCGACCATTTCTTCAACGGCATTGACCGCGATGCCGTCCTGCAATCCGTGGCGGAATACATGAAGGCGAAGCTGGAGGCCACGACGGCGAAGGCCAAATGACCCAGCCGAGGCAGCTCGACATTCCAATGTCGAGCGAGTTCCCCTTTGTCCCGCCACCCGCTGCTGCTAGACTGCCCCCGTGATTCACGACACGTCACTCGACGAGTTGCTCCAAAAAGTCTGGGACGGCGGGCGCATTGACCCCGCCGAGGCCCTCCGCCTCTACGCCCTGCCGTTGGAGGAACTGGGCGCGCTGGCCGACCGCCGCCGCCAGCGCCACCGCGCCGCAGCGCACGGTGGGCGCGGCAACGAGATCGTCACCTACATCGTGGACCGCAACGTCAACTACACGAACGTCTGCAACGTCTATTGCAAGTTCTGCGCCTTCTACCGCACGGAGAAGGACGCCGACTCCTACGTCATCACCCATGACGAGATAGACCAGAAGATCGAGGAGACCATCGCGCTGGGCGGCAACCAAATCCTCATGCAGGGCGGCCACCACCCCAAGCTCACGAAGCAGTGGTATCTCGATTTGCTCGCGCACATTCGCGACAAGTTCCCCGGCTTCAACGTCCACGGTTTTAGCCCCAGCGAGATGGTCGCCTTCTCCGAGTTCTTCAACGAACCCGTCGAGCAAATCCTGAAAGACTTCG
The DNA here is from genome assembly GCA_945872195.1 of Akkermansia muciniphila. Classification (GTDB taxonomy): domain Bacteria; phylum Verrucomicrobiota; class Verrucomicrobiia; order Limisphaerales; family SXTU01; genus SXTU01. Next base: position 2,804 of record CAMBZO010000348.1, read on the forward strand.
TCGCCGCTGGGCTTGGCTCCGTGCCCGGTGGCGGCGGGGAAATCCTCGTGGACCGCGTGCGCAACCGCATCGCTCCGCTGAAGGCGGACACCGCGCAATGGATGGGCGTGATGGACACCGCGCATCGGCTCGGCCTGGCCAGCAGCATCACGATGATGTTCGGCCACGTGGAGACGGTGGAGGAACGCATCGAGCACCTCGAAGTGGTGCGCGAACAACAAGACCGCTCGCTGACTCGAATTCGGAATTCGGAATTCGGAATTCGGAATTTCCCCGCCGTCGCCTCACCGATGGCCGACTCCATTGCCTACGCCGCCGCGCTTGAACAAGGCGCGCTGAAGGGCGGCGCCTTTACCGCCTTCATCTGCTGGACCTTTCAGCCGGAGAACGCCGTGCTGAAATCACCCACCGTCGGCGCGCACGAGTATCTCCGCACGCAGGCCCTCTCGCGCATCTACCTCGACAACGTTCCCAGCGTGCAAAGCTCCTGGGTCACGCAGGGACTGGAGATCGGCCAACTCGCCTTGCGCTTCGGCGCGAACGACCTCGGTAGCATCATGATCGAGGAGAACGTCGTGAGCGCCGCCGGCACCACCTTCCGCATGGAGGCGGCCGACATGCAACGCCTCATCACCGACCTCGGCCTCGAACCTCGCCCGCGCGACAACTGGTATCGGCTGGTGAAGTGACGCCGGTCATTTCCCCGCGCTGAAGCCGCCGTCGATGATGAACTCGGTGCCGGTCACGAA
>CAMBZO010000349.1 GCA_945872195.1 Akkermansia muciniphila
GGAGTTGGGTTTCATGGTGAGATTCATTTGGCGGTGCTGAACTGCGGGCTGTCCGCGTCATCCGGGTCGAGGCTGGCGGAGCGGGTGTGCTTGCCGGACATCACCACCGCGAAGACGGAGGGGAGGATGAAGAGCGTGGCGAGCGTCGCCGCAGCGAGGCCACCGATGACAGCGCGACCCAGCGGGGCGGTCTGGTCGCCGCCGTCGCCGAGGCCGAGGGCGAGCGGGAGCATGCCGGCCATCATGGCGAAGCTGGTCATCAGGATGGGGCGCAGGCGGGAGGTCGCGCCGGTGAGCGCGGCGGCGGAATCACCACTCATCCGTGCCCGCTCGGCGAAGGTCACGAGCAGGATGGCGTTCGCCACGGCCACGCCCACGGCCATGATGGTGCCCATGAAGCTTTGGAGATTCAGTGTCGTGCCGGTGAGCCAGAGCGTGAGCGCAACGCCCGCGAGCACGGCGGGCACGGTGGAGATGACCACGAGCGAGAGGCGCACGGACTGAAAGTTCGCCGCCAGCAGCAGGAAGATAACGACGACGGCGAGGAGCAATCCGTTGCGCAGGCTGGTGAACATTTCCTCCATCGGCGGAATCTGGCCACGCACGGCGACGCTGGTCTTCGCGGGCGGCGCGCCGACTTCGGCGAGCGCACGGCGGATTTCCTTCGCGACCGTGCCGAGGTCGGAGCCGTGGATGTTGGCGGTGAGCGAGACGACGCGGGCGAGGTTGTAGCGTTCGTAGGTCTGCGGCGCGGTGCCTTCGCTGACGCTGGCGATGTTGCGCAGCAGCGTGGCCTTGCCCCCGCCGGCGGTGGTGATGGGCGTGTTCTTGAATTCCTCGATGGTGGTCACGCGGCCTTGCGGCACCTGCACCTGCACGGCGAAGGCGATGCCGGAGTTCGGGTCCGCCCAGTAGTTCGGCACGGTGAAGCGGCTGCTCGCCGTGCTGGCGACGAGCGACTTGGTGGCGTCGCTCATGCGCACGCCGAGCAGGCCGGCGCGCTCGCGGTTGATGTTCACGTCGAGCGTGGGGTAGTCGAGGACTTGGGCGAACTGGAGGTCACGCAGGGAAGGGATCTTCGCCAACCGCTCGCGGAGTTTGTCGGCGAATTCCTTGCTGACGGCGAGGCTCTGGCCCTGCACGGCAATCTCGATGGGCGTTTGCGCGCCGAAGCTCATCACGCGCTCGACGATGTCGCTCGGCTCGAAGCTGACTTCCACGTCGGGCAACTCGGCGCGGAATACGGCGCGGAGCTTTTCCTTCAGCGGCTCGACGCGCACGGCCCCGCGCTTGAACTGCACCTGCAAGACGCCTTCCTGCGTCCCGGCGTTCCACTGGTAAATCAGGTTGATGGGATAGGTCTGCGCGTGGACGCCGACGAGGCCGATGGTCATCGCGACGTTTTCGGGGCCGGCCTCACGCGCGATGAGTTCGAGAAGGCGGAGGGCGATGGTCTCGGTCTTGGCGAGCTGCGTGCCGGGCGCGGCGCGGAGTCGGAGCTGGAGCTGGCCGGCGTCCACCTTGGGGAACAGCTCGGTGCCCAGGCGCGGCGCGAGGAACCAGAGCGCACCGGCGGCGAGGCCGAGATAAACCAGCAGCACGAGCCAGCGGGCGGCGAAGAGCGGGCGAAGGAGCGACGCGTAGGCGTCGGGGAGCGCACGCGGCTCGCGTGCTGTCGAGGCGGCTCGCCGAGACTCGTTCTCAGACTGGATGGAGTTGGGAACGATGCGGCGGGCCGCCGCATCGGGCAGGCCGGCGGCCTGCGCTCCCCTGTGCTGCGCTCCGCGCAGCAGCCACACGCTTAACACCGGCACCAGCGTGCTGGAGAGCACGAAGCTGGCGACCATCGAGAAACCCACGGCCAGCGCGAGCGGCGTGAAGAGCGCCTTGGCTGCGCCTTGCATGAAGAACGCGGGGATGAAGACGGCCAGCACGCAGAGCATCGCGAGGAAACGCGGGGCGGCGGTTTCCACCGTGGCGTCGAGCACGGCGCGGCCAAGTGGACGGCCGCGCGAGAGATGAGCATGGATGTTCTCAATCGCCACGGTCGCCTCATCCACGAGGATGCCGACGGCCAGCGCGAGTCCGCCGAGCGTCATCAGGTTGATGTTCTGCCCGCTCACCCACAGCGCGAACGTCCCGGCGAGTAGCGCGATGGGAATGTTGATGACCACGATGAACGCGCTGCGCCAGTCGCGCAGGAACAGCAGCACCATCAGGCCCGTCAGCACCGCGCCGAGCGCACCTTCCTTCACGAGGTTGCGGATGGCCCCGACGACGACCGGCGACTGGTCCATCTCGTAAGTCACGTCCATGTCCGGCGGGAGGACCTGCTTGAACTTCGGGAGGTTCGCCTTCACCAGCTCGACCACCGAGAGCGTGCTCGCGTCGGCGCGCTTGGTGACGGGCATATAAACCGTGCGCTTGCCGTTCACGAGCGCGTAGCTGGTCACGGTGTCGGAGCCGTCCACGACATCGGCGAGGTCGCGCACGAAGACCGCGCCGCCATTCGGGCCGGTGCCGAGACGCACGGGCACGGCGGCGAGGTCCTGCGGGTTCTTCACCACGGCGTTGATGGGGACGAAGGGATACTTGTCGCCGAGCGGGAGGTTGCCAGAGGGGCTGAGGACATTCGCGGCGGAGATGGCTTGCACGACTTCATCCGCCGAGATGCCGTAACTGCGCAGGCGGTCGGGCTTCACGTTGATGAGAATGGTGTGCGCGGCCCCACCGAAGGGCGGCGGCGCGGACACGCCCGGCAACGGTGCGAAGAGCGGGCGCACTTGATTCAGCGCGGCGGTCTGCATCTCGCCGACGGTGCGGTTGGCGTTCGTCGTGGAGAAAACGAGGTAGCCCACGGGCACCGACCCTGCGTCGAAGCGCGTGATGAACGGCCCCGGCGTGCCCGGCGGCATGAAGGCGCGCGAGCGGTTCACGTAGGCGACGACCTCGGAGAGCGCGGCGCTCATGTCCGTGCCGGGGTGGAACTGGAGCTTCATCAGGCTCGCGCCCTGGATGGACTTGGACTCCACGTGCTCGATGCCGGTGATGTAGAGGAAGTGGTATTCGTAGTAGTAAGTGAGGTAGCCCTCCATCTGGGCGGGGTCCATGCCGCCGTAGGGTTGCGCGACGTAAATGGTCGGGATGCCCAGCGGCGGGAACACGTCGCGCGTCATGCGCTGAAGGGCAATCCACGCGCCCAGCGCGACGGCGATGACCGCCACAACAACCGTGAGCGGACGGCGAAGCGCGAGGCGGACCAAATTCATACGGGCGCAAAGACTGTGAGGCGGGCGGCGGAGTTACAAGACGGGAAGTGTGACACGGACGAGGGGGAGAGTTTGCAACCCGGGAGCCTCTCGTTTTCGCGGGCCAAGAGACCTTTTCCGGGATCAGAAAGCCTTTCCCGCGAGCCAAAACGCCTTTTCCGTGCTCAAGAAAGCCTTTCCCGGGAGCGGAAAGACCTTTCCCGCGCACGAAAATGCCTTTCCCGTGCTCAAAAACGCCTTTCCCGGGAGCGGGAAAGCCTTTTCCAAGCTCAAGA
>CAMBZO010000350.1 GCA_945872195.1 Akkermansia muciniphila
GACGGTCCCGGCGTGGCGCCGGAGCATCGGGAGGAGATCTTCAAGCCCTACTTCACCACGCACCAGAAGGGCACCGGTCTGGGCCTGGCCATCGTCCAGCAGATCGTCCTCGCGCACGGCTGGGAGATTACTTGCCACCCGAACGAGCCGCGCGGCGCTCTCTTTCGCATCAGCCACATCAAGACGCTGGCGTGAGAAGAGGGCGGAGCGCGGCCTTCAGGCCGCAGAAGGCACTGCACTGCTACGCATCAAGCTTGATGCGGCGTGAACGCCGCGCTCCTGCCGCAAGGCTGGACGAACTCATCCGTTTCCCAAACACTGACCCCTGCCGAACCGCATGATCGCCCAGCACACCGCCGCCGCCGTCCCGCGCATCCTCATCGTGGATGACGATCCGGGGCAGCGCAGCTTGTTGAAGACGTTCCTCGAGAGCCACGGCCACCACCCGCTCGTGGCAGAATCCGGCGAGGCCGCCCTCAAGCTGCTGGCCACCGTGCCTGTGAGCCTGTTGATTTCGGACGTGCGGATGCCGGGCATGACCGGCCTGGAGACGCTTCGCCGCGCACGCGAGTTGAACTCCACGCTGCCCGTGCTGCTCGTCACCGCCTACGCCGACATCCGCGAGGCTGTCGGCGCGATGCGCGATGGGGCAGTGAACTATCTTTCCAAGCCGATCGACCTCGACGAATTGCTTCACTCCGTCGAACAAATCACCGGTAGCCACGACGCACCCAGCCCAAGCGTCCGGACCGCGCTGCAACTGCCTGCCAATGTCATCGCTGTCAGCCCGCTGATGCGCGCGGTGTTCCATGATGCCACGCTCATCGCGCCCTCCGAGAGCCGCGTGCTGATCACCGGTGAGAGCGGCGTGGGCAAGGAGGTTTTGGCTGACGCGATCCACGGCTGGAGCCCGCGCGTTAACGGGCCGCTGGTGAAGGTGAACTGTGCGGCGATACCCGAGACGCTGCTGGAGAGTGAGCTGTTCGGCCATGAGAAGGGCGCGTTCACCGGTGCGCACCAGTCGCGCACAGGCCGGTTCGAGGAGGCGGACGGAGGGACCATCTTTCTGGACGAGATCAGCGAGATGTCGCCGCAGTTGCAGGCCAAGCTGCTGCGCGTGACGCAGGAGGGGCGCTTCCGCCGGGTCGGCTCCGGCAAGGAACTGCAGACGGACGCGCGCATCCTCGCGGCCACGAACCGCAACTTGGAGGTGCTCATCAAGGAAGGGCGCTTCCGCGAGGATTTGTTCTACCGGCTGGCCGTCGTCGAGCTGGGTGTGCCGCCGTTGCGCGAGCGGCGCGAGGATATCCTGCCGCTGGCGGCGCACTTCATCGCCCAGTTCGGCGGGGACCGGACGCGGTTCTCTCCGGCAGTGACCGAGTGCTTGGAGCGCTGCGTCTGGCCGGGCAACGTGCGCGAGTTGCGCAACGCGATGGAGCGCGCCGCGCTGCTTTCGCGCGGCGGCGTGGTGCTGCCGGAGCATCTGCCCGCGCGCGTCCGCGCAGCCGAGGCCGCGCAGCCGGCGCTGACTCCCACCGATGCCGTGCGGCTGGAGGAAATCGAGCGCGACGCGATTCTCCACGCCCTGAAGCGGCATGATTACAACCGCACGGAGACGGCCAAGACACTTGCCATCAGCCGCCGCGCCCTGACCTACAAGGTCCAGCGGCTCCGCGAGTTGGGCTTTCCCGTGGACCCGCCGGTGTGAGGGTCATGCCGGAGGCTCTGCGCCTCACCACTGCTCGCCCTCCCTTTGCGCCGGTTGGGCATTTCCAGCGGCCAATTATTCCTCTCGACGCCCTGCGTGCGAGCCGTTAGACAGTCCGCCGCGTCGCTGGGAACTTCGGTGCGGCGGCGCAAACAGGCCAGCTTGGTGACGCACCAGCCAGTGCCGGAAACAGGGCTTAAAGCCCTCCGACGCGACATTTGCAGACAACTAACTAAACGAACACGAACATGGCTGACAAAACCATCGAGCTAAAGGTCAAGGACATCATCGTCGAGCAGCTGGGCGTCAATGCCGAGCAGGTCGTTCAAGAGGCCAAGTTCATCGAGGACCTCGGTGCCGACTCCCTCGATACCGTCGAGCTGATCATGGCCCTCGAAGAGGAATTTGGCATCGAAGTCCCCGACGAGGAGGCTGAGAAGCTCGTCAGCGTCGGAGACGTCACCCGCTACGTCGAGGAGAACAAGAAGTAGGCGGCACGCTTTCTCCGGGGCAGCTGGGCTGACATCAGCGCGCTGCCCCTTATTCTTTTATGGCAAGCAACGGGTCGGATCGCAGGGTTGTCATCACGGGCCTCGGCACAGTCACCGCGCTGGGGCACGACATCGACACGTTTTGGAAGAACATCATCGCCGGCCAGTGCGGTGTGGACCGCATCACGTCCTTTGACCCGACGGCCTACGACTGCCAAATCGCCGCCGAGGTGAAGGACTTCGACCCTTCCCCCGCCTTCCCCTCGCCCAAGGAAGTCCGCCGCACCGACCGCTTCGCCCAGCTTGGCATCTACGCCGGTTGGCGCGCCTTGCAAGACTCCGGCATGGACTTGGAGAAATTGGATCGTGACCAGATCGGCGCGTTCATCGGCTCCGGCATCGGCGGCATCCAGACCCACGCGGATCAGCACGCCGTGCTGATGAACAAAGGTCCGGGCCGCATCTCGCCCTTCCTCATCCCGATGATGATCCTGAACATGGCCTCCGGCGTGTTCAGCATGTATTACAAGCTGCGCGGCCCCAACCTCGCCACTTGCTCCGCTTGCGCCACCAGCACCCATGCCCTTGGCGAAGCCTGGCGCTACATCAAGATGGGCGATGCGAACGCCATCTTCGCCGGCGGCACCGAGGCCGCCGTCTGCGAAATGGGCATCGGCGGGTTCGCCGCCATGCGCGCTCTCTCCACCCGCAACGCCGAACCCAAGCGTGCATCCCGTCCTTTCGACAAGGACCGCGACGGCTTCGTCATGGGCGAAGGCGCAGCCGTCCTCGTCGTCGAGGAACTCGAGCACGCCAAGGCCCGCGGCGCCCGCATCTACTGCGAACTCGTCGGCTATGGCAACACCGCCGACGCCAATCACCTCACCTCTCCCTCCCCCGAAGGGGAAGGCGCGGCCCGCTGCATGAAGATGGCCCTCCGCAGCGCCGGCCTCCGTCCCGAAGATATTTCCTACATCAACGCCCACGGCACCAGCACCCCGCAGGGCGATGTCTGCGAAACGCAGGCGATCAAATCCGTCTTTGGCGACCACGCGAAGAAGCTCGCGGTCAGCTCCACCAAGGGTGCGACTGGGCATCTGCTGGGCGCCGCCGGCGCGACGGAAATGGCCCTCTGCGCGAAGGCCCTCCAGATGCAGATCGCCCCGCCCACGCTGAACCTCGACAACCCCGATCCGCAGTGCGACCTCGACTACGTGCCGCACACCGCGCGCGCGATGAAGATCGAGGCCATCGCGAACAACTCCTTCGGCTTCGGTGGCCACAACGCCAC
>CAMBZO010000351.1 GCA_945872195.1 Akkermansia muciniphila
AAGCGCGGCTGGGCGAGCGCTTCCGCCGGGTCGCGTCCGAAGTCAACGACGTGGATAATCGCGAGCAAGGTTTGCGTGATGATGGTCGGCCCGCCCGCTGCGCCGACGCTGAGGATCGGCTGACCGTTCCGCAGCACGAGGGTCGGCGACATGCTGGAGAGCGGGCGCTTGCCGGGCGCGACGGCGTTGGCCTCCGCGCCGACGAGGCCGAAGAAATTCGCGGTGCCAGGCTGAGCGGAGAAGTCATCCATCTCGTTGTTCAGCACGACGCCGGTGCCGGGCACGACGACCTTCGAGCCGTAACTGGTGTTGATGGTCGCGGTGCAGGCGACCCAGTTGCCAGCGGCGTCGGCGGCGGAGAAGTGCGTGGTGTGCTTGCTGAAGACGTCGCTCGTGGAGTTCGGCGGCGTGTTGTGCTTCGGCACAGGTGTGACCTTCTTCAAATCAATCTTCTTGGCGAGTTGAGCGGCGTAGCCCTTGTCCACCAGACCACGCGGGACGGGCGCGAAGTCCGGGTCACCGAGCCAGTGCGCGCGGTCCGCGAAGGCGAGCTTCATCGCCTCAGCGACGACGTGGACGAAGTCGGGCGAGTTCGCGCCGAGCGCCTTGAGGTCGAAGTGTTCGAGGATGTTGAGAATCTGCGCGACGTGGACGCCGCCGGAACTGGGCGGTGGGAAACCGATGATTTCGTGACCTCGATAGGTGGTGCGGAGCGGCTCGCGGGACTTGGCGACGTAGCCGGCAAAGTCCGCCTCCGTGAGCAGGCCGCCGTTGGCCTTCATCCAGTCCGCCGTGGCCTTGGCGAAGGGGCCGCGATAGAACCAGTCGTTCCCCTGCTCTGCCAGCGAGCGAAACGTTTTGGCGAGGTCGGGCTGGCGCAGCGTGTCGCCGGACTTCCATGGCGAAGTGTCGGGCTTGAGGAAAATGGCGCGGCTGGCTGGGAACTTCTCGATGTCCTTCGCCACGCCCGCGAGACGGCTGGCGTAGTTGCGCGTCACGGGGAAGCCGGCTTCGGCAAGTTTTGCGGCGCTGAGGCAATGGTCTTTCCACGGCAGCTTTCCGAACTTCGTCACGGCTTGGTGGAACGCGGCGACTTCGCCGGGCACGCCGGATGCGAGCGCGCCAGTCTGGCTGAGTTCGGCGACGGCCTTACCATCGCGGAGGAACATGTTCCGCGTCGCCTTCGCCGGGGCAGTCTCGCGACCATCAATCGCCACGACCTCGCCGTTCGCGCGGCGGATGACGAGGAAGCATCCGCCGCCGATGCCGGAGTTGTGGCTGTCCACGACGCTGAGAGTGAGGCCAGCGGCGACGATGGCGTCCACAGCGTTCCCACCACGGCGCATCGCGTCCACGCCCGCGTCAGTCGCAAGCGGATGCACGGTGGCGACCATGCCACGCTCGGCGGCGACAGCGCCGAAGGGAAGGATTGGCCACGCGAGGGCGCAAAGAGCGCAAAGGAAGACGCGGAGAGAGATTCCTTTGTGGACTTTGCGTCCCCTCGTGGCCAACACGGGATTGCCGTGGTTCTTCATCGGACAGAATTTTATGCCAAAGTCAGCGGGCCGTCGAAGATAGTGAGGCTGATGACTTCCGTCTTCGCCACGTGCGGGCCGTGGGGCTCGCCCTTCGGCGCATGGAAGAGCGTGCCGGGGCCGTAGGTCAAGTCGGACTCGACCCACTCGCCGGAGAGAATGTAGGCCCACTCGTTTGCGACCGGGTGCGTGTGCGCGGGGACATTTGTGCCGGGGGCGAACTTGCGCAGCACGACGAGTCCACCAGTCGCTTCGTTTTTGTGGAGGATCTTCAGCTCAACTCCGGCGTAAGGGCCGAGCTGCCACGGTTTATCGGCAGCCTGCGCGAGGTATTGGAACATGGCGAGATGGCAGCGGGTTCGCGGCAGTTTGGCAAGCTTGCGCGGACGCGAAATTCATTCCAGCAGCCGTCGCAGTGCGACCCATCGATGGAAAAGCAAAGGCGCGAGGAACGTCATCCCTCGCGCCTTGCGTTGTGTAAATTGGTGAACTACTTCGCGGCTGCGTGGGCCTTGGCGACTTCAGCCCAGTTCACGACGCTCCAGAAGGCCTTCAGATAGTCGGCGCGCTTGTTCTGGTATTTGAGGTAGTAGGCGTGCTCCCAAACATCGCAGCCGAGGATCGGCGTTCCTTCGCAGCCGGCGACGGCTTTGCCCATGAGCGGGTTGTCTTGATTCGCCGTGGAGCAGATTTCCAGCTTGCCGCCATTGACGACGAGCCACGCCCAGCCGGAGCCGAAGCGGCCGATGCCAGCGGCCTCGAACTTCGCTTGGAAGTCCGCGAAGGAGCCGAACGCGGCGTTGATGGCGGCCGCGATGTCGCCGGTGGGCGCGCCGCCGGCGTTGGGGGCCATGAGCTTCCAGAAGAAGGAGTGGTTCCAGTGACCGCCGCCGTTGTTGCGCACAGGGCCGCGGATATTTTCGGGCACGGAGGCGATGCCCTTCACGAGTTCACAGAGGGACTGGGACTCGACGGGCGAACCGGCGAGGGCCTTGTTGAGGTTGGCGACGTAGGCGGCGTGATGCTTGCCGTGGTGGATTTCCATCGTGGCCTTGTCAACGTGGGGTTCGAGCGCGTCGTGGGCGTAGGGGAGAGCGGGGAGTTCGTGAGCCATAGTGTTTTCGATTTTGAGTTGGTTGATTGAAACAGCAGGGCGGACAGTAGCACCCACTTTCGGGGTGGACAAGTCAGGAGGCCAACGCGACGAAATTTTTAAGCAACCGCAGGCCGACAGCCTGGCTCTTCTCCGGGTGGAACTGCGTGGCGAAGACGTTGTCGCGCCAGACGGAGGAGGCGAAAGGGTCGCCGTAATCCGTGCGCGTGGCGACGATGCTGGGGTCCGTTGGTTGCGGATAAAAGCTGTGGACGAAATAGACGTGGCTGCCGTCGGCGATGCCTTTGTAGAGCGGGCAATCGGGACGCGTGATCTCAAGCTGGTTCCAGCCGATCTGCGGAATCTTCAGCCCGGGACGCTCCGTGAAGCGCACGACCTTGCCGCCGAAGATGCCCAAGCCCGCCGCGCAACTGTTGAACTCCTCGCTCTTCTCGAACAGCGCCTGGTAGCCGACGCAGATGCCGAGGAACGGCTTACCCGTCTGGATAAAGTCCCTCACCGCGCCGAGCAGCTCCTGCCGCTGCATCGCGGAGATGCAGTCATCGAACGCGCCGACGCCGGGGAGCACGATGGCGCGCGAGTCCCGGAGCGACTCGGGCCGCGTGGTGACGAGCAGATCCGCGCCGACCTTGCGCAGGGCTTTCTCCACGCTGCGCAAGTTGCCGGAGCCGTAGTCGAGCAGAGCAATCATGGGGGAAATCTAGCCACGGATGAAACACGGATTATCTCATCGCTCTGCGAGGAGCATCACCGACCTTCCGGCGGAGGACCCGGGGTTTCCGCTTGGCCGCAGCGAGGATAGACATTTTTTCCTTCCGGCACTG
>CAMBZO010000352.1 GCA_945872195.1 Akkermansia muciniphila
GGTTTCTACCCGACCGGTTCTCCTGCCAGAAACTTGGCTTTGCGCTCTCTGTGCCCTTTCGCGGTCATTCCATTTCGGAGTTCGGGTTTCAGCGGTCCCGGGCGACGGGTTTGCACCCAGAGGGGGTCAAAAAGAGCCGGTTCGCAGGCGGGACAGGCGGAGGATGGCAGCTATTCCTTCGGCTTCCGGCCGACGCCCCAGATGAGCCAGACGGCCAGCGCCACGAGGAGGATGAGCCACCAGAAGTAACGCAGCTCGAGCGCAGCCATCTCGACGAAGGCCAGCACCGGCTTGAACAGCAGGGCCAGCACCACCAGCACGGCGATGAGGACCAGCCAGCGGAGCGCGGCGCGGACCTGGGGGTTCATGGGGCGGCGGGCTTCTCGGCCGGGCCGAGCGGCAGGAGCAACGCGGCACCGGTGTTGTTGGCGTCAGCGGGGACGACGAGCGGGGACTTGCCGTTCCAGCGCTCGACGATTTGCAGGCGCAGGAAGGCGGGGTTCAGCTTGAGCGCCTCGCCGCGCACGGTGATGGCCTTGGCCTCGCCGCTCGCGCGGATGATCGCGGTCTCGGCCTCGGTCTGCGTTTGCACCTGCGTGAAGCGCGCCTGCGCGGCCTGCTGCTCGGCCACCATCTTCGCCTCGATGGCGCGCTCCAGCTCGGGCGAGAGGTCAATGTTGCGGATGACGACGTCCACGAGGGTGAGCAGCGTGCCGATCTTCAGCTTCGCGGCGGTGATGGCCTTCTGCTTGATCTCCTCGCGGTTCTTCACGATCTGCTCGGCCGTCTGCGAGGCTGTGACTTCCTTGAGCGCTTCCTGCACGCGCGGGGCGATGAGGCTGTCGAAGGGGTCGCCGGCGAATTCCTTGTAAATCTGCACGACCGAGGATTCCGGCACGCGGTAGAGCACGCGCACTTCGAGGCTGACCTGCTGCAAGTCCGAGGAGAAGCAGTCGGCCTTCACCGCCATGGTCTTCTGCCGGATGTTCACCGGCACAATGGTGGTGATGAACGGGGCCTTGAAGCCGAAGCCTTCTGGCAGGAATTGCTCGGCGGTCTTGCCGAGCGTGACCTTGATGCCGCGCGTGCCCGGGTCAACCATGTAGCTGGAGGACGAGCCGAGGAGGACGAGCGCGAATACCAGCAGCCCCGCGCCGATAAGCTTGGGCATAAAGTTCGGGTTCATCGCGTTATTTGGTGGGGCGGCGAACGGCCGGCGGTTGGTTCGGTAGCGGTCCATTGGGTCGGGTCTGGCGTTGGCGTTCGGCGTCTTGGAGGGAGAGCAGAATCTTATCCCCGCCGCCGATGATCAGCGGCGTGAAGCCATCCCACTTGTCCACGATCTTCAAATCCACGAACGCCGGGTTGTCCTTGAGCGCTTCGCCGCGGATGCGGATGGACTCGGCCTCGCCCTTGGCCTGAATGACGCCGGTGTCGGCCTCGATCTGCGCGCGCTGCTGGAGGAACTTGGACTTCGAGGCTTCCTGCTCCTGCACCATCTTGGCCTCGATGGCGTGGCCCAGCTCCTTCGAGAGCGCGATGTCCTGGATGACGATGTCCTCGATGACGAGCAGCGTGCCGACCTTCTTCCGGGCGATCTCGAGGGCGTCGGTCTTGATCTTCTCGCGGTTCTTCACGATTTGCTCCGCGCTCTGGAGGGCCGTCACTTCCTTGAGCGCCTCGTGGACGCGCGGGGCGATGAGGCTCTCGAAGGGCTGGCCGTAATACTCCTGAAAGAGCTTCACCACCGACGCCTCCGGGATGCGGAAGAGCACGCGCAGCTCCACGTGGATTTGCTGCAAGTCCGACGAGTAACAATCCGCCTTGTCCTCCGCCGTCTGCTGCCGGATGGAGACGGGATGAATGAGCGTCACGACCGGCACCTTCATGCCGAAGCCCTCCGGCTTGAAGGCTGGCGAGACCTTGCCCATCGTCACCTCCACGCCGCGATAGCCGGGCTGCACCACATAGGTGCCCGACGACGCCATGAGGACGGCGCAAAAAATCAGGAGGGCGATGCCGACTGTCCGCGCGATGTTTTGAGGTGTCATGGGTGCAGCTAAACTTGCTTTATGAGAGTCCACAGACAAGGCGGTGGACACAAGCTTGGTTTTCCAGACCGCTTTGCGCATCCTCCCGCTCGTGACCGCCGAACAAGCCGCCTCCTTACTCGACGCCTTCCGTGCTGGCCGCGCCTCGCGCGACGACGTGCTCCGCGCCTTCCAAGCCGCGCCCCTCGCGGACCTCGGCTTCGCGCAGGTGGACACGCACCGCGCGCTGCGGAAGGGCTTTCCCGAGGTCATCTTCGGCGCGGGCAAGACGCCGACGCAGATTGCCGCCATCGCGGGCAAGCTCGTCGAGCGCGAGCAAAACGTCCTCGTCACGCGCCTTACGCCGGAGGCCGCGCGGCTGCTCAAGCGCAAGTTCAAGCACGCCGTCTGGCACGAGGCCGCGCGCGCCGTGACCATCGAGAAGCAGCCCTTGCCCAAGCGCCCCGGTTTCATCGCCGTCCTCTGCGCCGGCACCAGCGACCTGCCCGTGGCCGACGAAGCCGCCATCACCGCCGAGGTCATGGGCAACCGCGTCGAGCGCATCACTGACGTGGGCGTGGCCGGGCTGCACCGCCTGCTGGCCAAGATGGAAACCCTCCAGCGCGCGAACGTGCTCGTCGTTTGTGCCGGGATGGAAGGCGCGTTGCCCAGCGTGGTCGCAGGCCTCGTGTCGAAGCCTGTCATCGCCGTGCCCACGAGCATCGGCTACGGCGCGGCGTTCGGAGGCGTGGCGGCGCTGTTGGGAATGCTCACGAGCTGCGGCAGCGGCGTGACGGTGGTGAACATTGATAACGGCTTCGGAGCCGGCTACGCGGCGAGCCAGATCAACGCGCTGGTGGGTAGCCAGTGACCGTGCCGGCGACTTGCAGTCGCCGCGCCGTTGCGCCCGTCCGCTGAACGGCGACTGCCAGTCGCCGGCACGGGCCGCCGGTGAATTCACTCTGCCTTCTCGCGTCATTCTTTCCTCATGTTCAAGCCGTTGCTCCTCTGTGCGCTCGTCGCCGTGCCTGCGTTGCAAGGCGCGGCGGCGGACAAGTCGGCGGCGGCGGCGATGACCATCCTCCGTGCGCACTGCTTCAGTTGCCACAACGTCGAGAAGAAGCGCGGCCAGCTTGACCTGACTTCACGCGAGGCTGCGTTGAAGGGCGGCGAGAACGGCCCGGTGCTCAAGCCCGGCAAAGGCTCCGACAGCCCGCTCGTCAAGCTTCTCGCCCCCGGCTCCGACCCGCACATGCCCCCGAAGAAGCAGCTTCCCGACAAGGTCATCGCGACCTTGCGCGGTTGGGTGGACGCCGGCGCGCCGTGGGACGCGGGCGTGCTCAAGCTGCTCACGCGCGAAACGAAGTCTGATGAACTCAAGGCGCTTCCCGCCAGCTACACGCCCGTGCTCGCCGTCGCGCTTGCGCCGGACGG
>CAMBZO010000353.1 GCA_945872195.1 Akkermansia muciniphila
CCGCATTGCGGATAGAACGGCTGGCCGTGCGGCTCGCAGAGAAACAGCGTGACCAAGGCTATCACCACGAGCAACCCCACAGCCCACCCCGTGCCCACCCGGTGGCTGCGGGGAATGGGTGGTGGTCCGGAGGGGGCGGCGGTTCTGGAGAATGACTCAGTCATGGGCGCGACTCAGAAAGCAGCTTTCACCTTGGGATCGTCGAGGACGACCAGCGCCCAAATGCCCGCCCCCAAGCCCACGGGACAGCAGCACACGCTGGTGCAGAGGATGCCCATGATGGCTGCGGTCATGGCGAATCCATAGCTCGTGAGCCCTTTCATCTTGAGAGCACCCACGAGGACGACGATGGCGAAGATCACAGCGACAACGGCACCGACGACCCCGCCCGCACCCTGGAGAAGCATCTGCGCTTGGTCGTTTTTACCAAGATCACCCAGTGCACCGATTGAGAACAATCCGAGATTGATCAGGAGTTGCACCAACGAACTCACGATGGTGAGCGCGGCGTTGACAATCATGAAAATCGCCGGGCCTTTCACCCGGTTGAGTGCGTAGGCGCGATCGTTGCCGCCGTTGCCACGGCTGCTGGCTTGGGGTTGGCTCTCGACAAAGATGCTGCCGTAGGACTTCCACTCGCTCATGCCCTCACGCCAGATGAGCGTGTTGCGGTTGACGGTGCCACGGAGAAGCATTTCCCGAAAACTGCTTCGTCGATTGGACCGTGGGGGTTGGTGCCGTCGCTGTAGTGCCACATATTATTTTGGGTCTGGGGGTTGCGTTATTCGGATGAAAATTCGTCTGTGCTCATGAAGGGGCGCGTTCTCGGAAATCTGAATGGAAGGACGCTGCCGCGCGCAACGCGGCCCTACCGGGGCAGGGGCGTCCGTCGTCCGTGCGAGAGTGCACCTTAGGTGTCCCTAAATTCATCATGTAGCACCGTCGCTACTACTGGATTCCTGCGCCCGTTGTCGAGGCTTCAGTGCTCTCGATACCGTCACCCGGTCAGCCTTGCTAGAGCGGGACCTGCTGCGCCTGGTTCGAGGCCCAAGTTCTTCACGAACGGGCTGCGGTGCGGAATTTCCCTTGAGCCGCAGGCGCGCCCGGGGTTGCATCGCGCCTGATGCAAGATGACCCGGCGCGTAAATTCTTCTGGCTTGCCCTGAAAATTGGCGGCGGTGTCCTGCTCCTGCTGGCGCTGCTGTTCGGCGGCATCATCACCTACGTCGTCCATGAGAAGCGCAAGTGGGACAAGCTCACCGACACGCACGACCTCAAGCAGCGCGCGACGAAGATGGGCGCGGGCTACGTCGCGGATCGCAAGGACGCCGCGCTCGTCATCGGCGTCACGCAGCGGGGGAAGCGCGCCGTGCTGGGCTTCGGCCGGGTGAGCTCGACGAACGCCGCCCCGCCGGATGCGCAGACCTTGTTTGAAATCGGCTCCCTCACGAAGGTTTTCACCGCCATCGCGCTGGCGCGGCTCGAACTGGACGGGAAGGTGAAGCTCACGAACTCGTTGCGCGCGTCGCTGCCGGAGAAGGTCGCGCTCGCGCAGGGGCTGGGGCCGGTCACGCTGCTGCACCTCGCCACGCACACGTCCGGGCTGCCGCGCCTGCCGGGGAACTTGGACACCTCCGAGGCCAATCTCGCGAATCCATACGCCAAGTATCGCGCCGAGGAGCTTTACGAGTTCCTCGCCAGCGCGAAGCCGAACAACCCGCCGGGCCGGCTGGTGGATTACTCGAACGTCGGCTTCGCGCTGCTCGGCCATGTCCTCACGCTCAAGGCGGAGCAGCCCTACGAGGACTTGGTGAGGGGCACGCTGTTGGAGCCGCTGGGCATGGCGAACACGGCGATTCGGCTGAGTGACGAGCAGCGCGCCCGGCTCACGCGCGGCCATTCGCCCAAGGGCGAGGAGGTGTCCGGCTGGGACTTCGATGTCTTCGCACCGACGGGTGCCTTTCGCTCGAGTGCCGACGATATGCTCGCGTTCATCGAGGCGAATCTCGCGGCCGCAGAGACGCCCGTGGGCCGCTCGCTGACTCGTGCTCGCCAGCTTCAAAAAACGGGTGAGGCAGGGGACCTGCCGCTTGGCTGGCAGCGTGAGGTGACGTTGCAGGGTGGGTTGGAAATCTACTGGCACAACGGGGGCACGGGAGGCTACGTGAGTTTCATCGGCTTCAACCGCGCGCAGCGCATCGGCGTCCTCGTCCTCGCGAATTACGGCGACGCGATGGCGGGCAAATTCGACGTGGACAAGATCGGCATGGGCCTGCTGAAGCTCGGCAGCAAGGTTTCAATGGAGTGAGGGCGGGTGGTGATAGATGCTGATGCTAAGGATTTTCTGTAGCGCAAAATCACCTCTGCGAGCGGGTCGGTGCTTGACTGGTAGTCCGTTTTTCAGTGTCGTTTGCCCGTGCTAGGCCTGTTCAGCATCCAATGTCCGGTTCGCTACAAGATCGTTAACAAGATTTTTGAGGGTGGCATGGGCGTGGTTTACGAGGCGGAACAGCATGGCGCGAGCGGCTTCATCAAGCGCGTGGCCATCAAGGTCATCCGCCAGAGCTACGCGAACCAGAAGCTCTTCATCGAGAATTTTATCGGCGAAGCCAAGCTCGTCGCCGACCTCATCCACACCAACATCGTCCAGACCTACCACCTGGGCGAGACGGACGGGACGTTCTTCATCGCGATGGAGATGATTCGCGGAGCGAACGTCGAGCAGTTCATCGTGAAGTGCGGCGAGCAAAATCGGCAGTTGCCCAAGGATCTCGCGGTGTTCATCGCCAGCCGGATCGCGCGCGGCCTCGCCTACGCCCATGCGAAGGCAGACAAAGACGGCAAGACGTTGGGCATCGTGCATCGCGACATCAACCTGAAGAACGTGATGATCTCGTTCGAGGGCGACGTGAAGGTCACCGACTTCGGCATCGCGAAGGCGAGTGGACTTTTGCAGGATCAGGAGGGTGAGGTCCTTGCTGGCAAGGTGGACTACATGAGTCCCGAGCAGTCGAACTTCCAGATCACCGATAAGCGCTCGGACATCTTCTCGGTCGGGATCGTGCTCGCCCAGTTGCTCCTCGGGCATAACATCTTCAAGGGCTCGAGCATGAGCGAGTCGTGCGAGCGGGTGCAGAACATGGCGATCCCCGATTTCCGGACGCTGGACCCGCGCATTGACGAGCCGCTGAACAAGGTCATCCACAAGTGCCTAGAGCGGGACTTGAGCAAGCGCTACCCGAATGCCGATGAGTTGCTCCAGGATTTGGAGCACTACATCTACGACGCTGGCTACGGACCCACGAACGAGACAATGGGTCGATTCATTCGGCAGATCTTTGGGCAGGTGGACACCAAGCAGATTCAGAACTCCAAGGGGAACACAGTCCGTATAGACGAGGCCGTGCAGGTTGCGAAGATATAGCCGCCCATGAAGCGTTCGCGCTCCGATACGAC
>CAMBZO010000354.1 GCA_945872195.1 Akkermansia muciniphila
TGGTCTCGATCTTGCCGAGCAGATAAGGGCCGAGGAAGCCACCGAGGTTGTTGCGCGCGGTCTGGTTCCTCTGAATGGAATGCCGCGGCCGACCCCAGCACCGATTAGTTCGAGCGTTGGCGGTGCCGAAGCTCGGCGGCAAGTTGCCGTCGAGCAGGGTCAAGGTGTGCGTTACACCCGGATTCATCCGCAGCGTTCCGGCTGGGAAAACTTTCTGAATGGCGACGCACAGGGGCCGTCAGAAAATGCTCAGCAACACTATGAAGGCACTTCCTGTCTCCCTTCTCCGGCGCAAGTCTGCCCGTGGATTCACCCTGATCGAACTGCTCGTCGTCATCGCCATCATCGCGATCCTGGCGGGGATGCTTTTGCCAGCCTTGGCCAAGGCCAAGAAGACCGCGCAGGGGGGCGTGTGCATCAACAACCAGAAACAGTGGGGTCTCGCGGCGCAGCTTTACGCGAGTGAGAACGACGAGAAGCTGCCCTACGCGTGGGGCACCGGGGCCTTGCCCAACACCGCCCAACCTTACTACAACGCCACCAGCGGCGGCTCGTTGCTATCGCCATTCCTAGCCGTGCCGGCGTCAGTCCCGGCGATTGTGGCCGGTGCGAATCCGCTCGGGACTGGCGGCAACAGCAACTACGATTGCCCGGCTCAGGACCACACCAACCCCCGCTACATTCCGACTGTCGTGTTCACGGCCGGTAAGGTCAGTTATGTGGCCAATCAGCGCTACCGTCTCAATCCGTATCTGGGCGGGCAGGGGTTGGGGTGGAGCCCGCCCGGCAATTCCTTTCCTGGGATTAAGCTAACGGCCGTCGGCAGACCCGCCGACAAGGTGTTTGCGTTCGATACCGCTTCGATGACCACGGCCAACGCTGGCTGCATGGTTCATTATGCCTACTGCCTGACCCCTGGAAACTTTGGCGTCACAGGCTCCTCGTATACCGGCGGCCCAGGCGGAGATCCGACTGACCCAATGAACTACTCGGTCGGGGGCTATGCCATGCCGAACATCGGGATCCCGCATGGCAAACGGACGGGCATCGTGTTTATGGACGGGTCGGTGCAATTGGTGCCCCCGACGAGCCCCATCACCTTCGGCGGCATCCTCGCCAACGGTTCCAACCCGATCAACGACGCCAGTTGGATTTTGAATTGAACTGGACCGCTGACAGGTGGAAGCACCGGCGCTCCGTGCGTGGCTGGGAAGTTTCTGGGCGTGCCCCGGCCGCTCGTAGCCTGTGGCTTGATCTGCCTCACCCCTTTTTGTTTCAGTTTGCCCCGCGTCTAGTTTCACATCACTATCCTGCTCACTCATGGACAAAAAAACCCTCATCATCGCCGCTCTCGCCATCCTTGCCATCGTCGGCGCCACCGTTCGCATGGTCACCTCCAATTCCGAAGGCACATCGCGCGTGAATCTGAAGCCCTTCGAGCAACTCGGCGCGGAGGCTGCGGCGGAGACGGCCAAGCTGCTCAATAACCAAGGCAGCGTGGTGGTGGTCTTCGAGGTGCTCGAAGGGGTGAAAAGTCCGAACAACGAGGCTCAGATCAAAGGGTTCAAATCCGGGCTGGCCCGGACCAAAGGCGTGACGCTCAAGGAGGTCAAAGAGATCAAGCGCGACATGTCCGGGGATCCTCGGGAGTGGCCGACGGGGCAGGCATCGCAAATTGCCAGCTTCGGGGCCGGCGCGGGCGCGGTGGTGTTGTTCGGCAATTTCCCCCAGTCCCTGTCTCCGGCGGACGTCGCAGCGCTCAAGGGCAGCAGTGCCAAAATTGTCGTGGTAACCGGCCAATCGCCACTTCTAACGTCGTTGATGGCCCAAGGGATCGTGCAGGTGGCGATTGTAGGCCGCACGCCGCCCAAGCCAGCACCAACCACACCGGAGAACCAGGCCCAGTGGTTCGACCGGGTTTACACGGTGCTGCGGGCGCAGTGAGGCAGGGGGCAGGGGATAGGGCGAAGGCACTCTCTCACCCTCCCACTTTCCCGCCTGCTCACTTTCCCGCCTTCTCTCTATGCCCGAGGCCGAGGAAGAAAAGGATCGTGGCCGATACGAGCATTGACCCGCAGAGATAGTAGATGCCGCCCACGTAGGAGCCCGTGACAGTCTCGACCTTGCCGAGCAGATATGGGCCGAGGAAGCCGCCGAGGTTGCCGACCGAATTGATAAGTCCGATGCTCCCGGCCGCAGCGGACGAGGCGAGGAAGAGGTTCGGCATCGTCCAAAACGCGGGCTGATACGCCTTGAAGCCGATGAATGCCACGATGAAGCAGGCCACCGTGAGGGGAAGCGTTCCGCGAGTGCTGGGCAACGCCGCCAGCGCGAGCGCGCCGATGACGATGGGGAGCACCGCGTGCAAGCGCCGCTCTTTCGTCCGGTCGGAATTCCACCCCACTCCTACCTGTGCCACCAGCGCGAACAGCGGCGGAAGGATAACCAGCCACGTCAAGGCATCGTATTTGAGGTCATACCAATCCTTGAGGATGCTGGGCAGAAAGAACACGACGCCGTAGCTGCCGGTGACGGTGCAGAAGTAAGCCAGCGCGAGCAGCAGCACTTTCGGATGCCGCAACGCCTGCAGCACGGTCATGTGGCCGCCCGCCGCACCCTTCGCCTTTTCCGCCGCCAGCTCGTTCTCCAGGGCTTCGCGTTCCTCGGGCGTCAGCCACTTGGCATGGCGCGGATGGTCCGGCATCAGGAAGAACACCGCCACGCCGAGCAGCACCGCGGGCAGGCCCCACACGATGTAAATCCACTGCCAGCCTTCCAGCCCCCAGACTTCGGGGTGATGGACGGCGACGCCGTTCACCACCTCGTCCGTGCCGATCTTGAGCAAGGCGAAGGAGAGGTTGGGGGTGACGATCTGGGCGACGGGCGTGGCGACAAAGAAGCACGCGAGCGCCTTCGCCCGGTCGCGGCCAGGAAACCAGTGCGTCAGATACACGACCACGCCGGGGAAGAAGCCCGCTTCCGCAAGGCCGAGCAAAAAACGCACGCCGTAGAATTGCTCCGGCGTCTTCACCAGCGCGGTGAGCGCCGCCATGAACCCCCACGTGACCATGATGCGGCAGATCCATTTGCGCGCGCTCCAGCGCTCGACGATGAGCGAGCCGGGAATCTCGAGCAGAAAGTAGCCGAGGAAGAACATGCCCGCGCCGAGGCCGATGACGGCGTTGTCGAAGCCGGGCAGGTCCTTCGTCATCGTGAGCTTCGCGATGGAGACGTTCGCCCGGTCCACGAAGGCGATCACGTAGCACACGAATAGCAACGGCAGGAGCCGCCAGTAGGCCTTGCGGCGCGCGCGGTCGAGGGCGGAAGGGGCGGGGTCAGTGGCCATGCGGTGTGTTAGGGCCGCGAGCGTGCCGAAGCCACCGGGGCGACTCAAGTATGGAGTGCGCTGGCAGAGCGCAGCGGCGAGAC
>CAMBZO010000355.1 GCA_945872195.1 Akkermansia muciniphila
GCCGTTCCAGTCCACCGTGATGTGGCCGAGGTGCCCGGCGCGACCAATCGCGCCGCGCAGCAGATGGCCATCCACCATCGCCGCGCCGCCCACGCCGGTGCCAAGCGTGAAGAGCATCACGTCGCGCAGGCCGCGCGCCGCGCCGCGCCAGACTTCGCCGAGCAAGGCGGCGTGCGCGTCATTGAGAATGGGAATCGGACGGGGCGACGCGAGGTAGTCCGTCCAGTCGAACCGCTCCAAGCAGAGCAGCCGCCCCGGCATCACGGCGATGCTGCGCGCGTCCTTCGCCGCAAGGCCAGGCGCAGAAAGGCCAATGCCCGCCGGCTCCCCCAGCTCGCGTCGCCACGCGCGGACGAGCACGCGAATCTTTTTCGCCCACTCCATGTCGCGGTCCACGAACGGCACGCTGCGCTGCCGGAGCTTCTCCCCCGCCGCCGTCACCGCCACGGCCTTGATGCTCGTGCCGCCGAGGTCGAGGCCGAGGAAGTAGTTGAGAGTTGAAACTTGAGAGTTGAGAGGGGGGCGCTTCGTGACAAGCGCGCCCGACCTTGGGCTTTGGGCTTTGGACTTTGAACTCTTACGCATGCTGCCCTTCGGAAACACACCACCCGCCATCCACCGCGAGCACTTGCCCGGTGACGAACTTCGAGTCGTCGCTCAGGAAGAAGACCGCGGCGGCATCCAAGTCCTCCGGTTGACCGATGCGCCCGCCGTCGAGCGGTTGTTTGGTGCGGATGAAGTCGAGAATTGCAGTGTCGCTCTGCGCGCGTGCGGACATGGGCGTGGCGACGAGTGCGGGCGCGAGGACGTTGAAACGGAGGTTGTCCTTCGCGTAGTGCGCGGCGGCGGATTGCGTGAGGCCGATGATGCCCGCCTTGGCCGTAGCGTAGGCGTGCGTGGCGAAGTGGTGCGGCGAGGGCGACCACCCGAGCACGCTGCCGAGGTTCAGCACGCTGCCTCCCCTGCCCTGCTTCAGAAACTGCTGCGCAGCGGCGCGGTTCGAGTAGAAGAGCGAGGTGAGATTCTCGTTCAAGGTGAACTGCCAGCCTTCATCGGTGAGTTCGTGCAAGGGGCCGTCGCCTTGCTTGCGCCCGCTGCCGCCGGCGACGTGGTAGAGGCCGTGGAAACCGCCGAACTTGTCCACCGCGAGGGCAATGGCGCGGACTGCGGTGTCCGGCTGAACGGCATCTCCGACCAAGCCCGCCAAGGCGGAACCGAGTTCGTGCTCGACCGCCACCACCTTCTCCGGCGTGCGCCCGACGACGACCACTCGCGCGCCCTCGCGCACGAACGCCCGCGCCGCCGAGAGGCCGATCCCGCTGGTGCCGCCCATGACAACGAGGACTTTGCCGCTGAGTTTGCTCACGCGAGAGTGATAGCGGAAGTGTGTCGCGGAGGCGAGATAGCTGGAGCGCGGCTGATCAAATCACCGTGCCGTGTGGGATGACGCCGTTCTTAGCGACGATGACAATACCGTCGCGGATGACGTAGTTGGGGCCGTCGAAGTGCTCCGGCTTTCCGGCGGGCGAGATGACGCAGTTGTCCCCGATGCGTGCGTTTTTGTCCAAGATGGTGTTCTCGATGCGGCAGTGCTGACCGACCCCCATGCGGGGGCGACCAGAGTTGAGATTTTCGCTCAGGCTGGCTTGCGACTCGTAGTAGTCGGCGCCCATCATGATGACGCGGTGGAGGTTGGTGCCCATGCCCACGAAGCTGCGCAGGCCGATGACCGAGTGGCTGATGTGCGCGTGGCTGATGATGCTGCCGTCGGCGACCAGGGCGTGGTCAATGCTCGCGCCGTTGACCTTGCTGCCGGGCAAGAAGCGCGGGCGGGTATAGATGGGCGCGCTCATGTCGAAGAAGTTGAACTTCGGCAGTTCCTCCGCGGAGTCGAGGTTGGCCTCGAAGAAGCTCTTGATGGTGCCGATGTCTTCCCAGTAGCCCTGATAGATGTAGCTGAAGACGCGGTGGGTGGTGATGGCTCCAGGGATGATGTGCTTGCCGAAGTCGGTGAAGTCGTTGGCGAGGAGCTTCTCGAGGACGGCGCGGTTGAAGACGTAGATGCCCATCGAGGCGAGGTAGAAGTCCTCGTTACCCTCGATTTCGAGCTCTGCATAGGACTCGCGCGAGATTTTAAGCGAGTCGAGCACGTCGGCGTCTTTGGGCTTCTCCACGAAGCGCGAGATGCGGCGATCGTTGGCGATTTGCAGGATGCCCAGAGACTGCGCGCTGTCCCGGGTCACGGGGATGGTCGCGATAGTGAGGTCCGCCTCCGTCTCCGCGTGTTGCGCGATGATACGGCGGAAGTCCATCCGGTAGAGTTGGTCGCCGCTGAGGATGAGGCAGTATTCCCAATCGTGGTTCAGCAGGTGGACCAAGTTTTTCCGCACAGCGTCAGCGGTGCCTTGATACCACGACGTGCTGTGCATGGTCTGCTCGGCGGCGAGCAGTTCCACGAAGCCGCCGCTGAAGTGGTCGAACTTGTAGCTCTGGCTGATGTGGCGGTGGAGGGAGGCGGTGTTGAACTGCGTGAGGAGGTAAACGCGGCGGTAGCCGGAGTTGATGCAATTCGAGATGGGGATGTCCACGATGCGGTATTTGCCTGCGAGCGGGACGGCGGGCTTGCTCCGGTCCTGCGTAAGCGGCCAGAGCCGGGTGCCCTGCCCGCCACCCATAACCACGGCAAGGACGTTCGGGACGTGAGGAGCCATGCGACGTGGTGCAGCCATAAAAAAATCCTTACTTGCGATTAAATTCGACGAACCTCTAACCTTTTTTTCGGCAACAGCGCAAGCAAACAACCCACTCGCGAGGCCGACAAGCTGGCCATCGTCCACAACGGCGTCATCGAAAACTTCGACTCCCTCAAGCCGCACTTCCTCAAGGCCGGCCACACCTTTAAGTCCGCCACCGCCACCGAAGTCCTCGCGCACCTCATCGGCCACCACTACGCCCTCCTCGCCGATGCCGGCCAGGCCGCGTGGAATGGCGAGGGCACGACCGGTTCCTCACACCGGAGTTGAGCGCGAAGGTGGACTTCCTCGGGGCTGAACCCGTCGCCGCCAAACGCTGAAGGCCTGCCTGCCGGAGTCAGCACCGGCGGGAGTTTTTCATGGCAGCTCAAAGGAGCGTGAATTAGCTTCCTGCGAGCAACGCCAAAACCAGTGGCACAAACTTTCTGACCTATGCTCAACGTCACCGGACCCGGCTCCCTCACCACCTGCGACGGCATCACGCGCCGCGACTTCCTCCAGGTCGGCACGCTCGGCGCGCTCGGCCTCACGATGGCGGACTACTCCGCCGCGCAAGCCGCCGGCAAGGTTGCGGGCGGCAGCAACGAGAAGTCGGTCATCATGATCTTCAACCTCGGCGCGCCCAGCCAGCTCGACCTCTTCGACATGAAGCCCGACGCGCCCAGCGA
>CAMBZO010000356.1 GCA_945872195.1 Akkermansia muciniphila
TTCCTTCGCGATGTCGGAGGCGAGGATGACGGCGGCGGCGGAGCCGGAGGGAAGCGCGTCCACGGCTTGCTCGGCGACTTTGCGCGCCTTGTCGAAGCGCGTCTGGACGCCGTCGGAGACGCCCATGCTCGCGGAGTTGTCGAGGACGATGACGGCGGTGACCTTGGACTGGCCGAAGACGTTGTGGGTGGTGGAACGCATCGCCGGGCGAGCGACGGCGAGCGCGAGCAAAGCCAGCATGAGGCAGCGGATGGCGAGGAGAATCATGTCCTCGACGAGCATCCGGCGCTGGTTTTTCTCGGTGGAGACCTTGACGAAGCGCATCGCCGCCCACACGACGCGCTGGAAGCGGCGGCGGTTGAGCAGGTGGATGATGATGGGCACGGCGATGGCGCCGGCACCGAAGAGCATAAAGGGGTTGAGGAAGCTCATTTGACTGAGGTCTTCAACCGGAAGGCTAGATAGCCGCTCAATACTTCATGCAACGGCTGCGCCGTGTTCACGGGGACGAAGTGGACGTGATTCTTCTCGCAGCCCTGACGCAGCGTGGTGCGGAAGCGTTCGACCTCAGCTTGGTAGCTGGCGCGGATTTCCTGCGGGCGGGTGAGGATGTTCGGGATGGCCTCCAGGCCGACGAACTCGACGAGGCCGTTGAACTTGAACTCGAGTTCCGCCGGGTCCATCAGGTGGAAGACCACGACCTCGCTGCCGCCGAAGCGCAGGTGCTGGATGCCTTCCATGACTTTCTCCTCGTCGTCGAAGAGGTCGCTGATGATGACGGCGATGCCGCGCCGGCGGACTTGCCGGGCCATCTCGTGGAGGATGGCGGCGATGTTCGTCTGGCGTGTCGGCTCGAACGCGGCGAGCGTGGCGAGCACTTTGTGAATCATCGCGTGGCTGTTGCTGCGCGGCAGATACTCGCGGGTCTCGTTGTCGAAGATGTCCAGCGCCACGGCGTCGCGCTGATGGAGGATGAGGTAGCTCAGGCAGGCGGCGAGCATCTTGCCGTAGGCGAGCTTGGTGTAGCCGCCGGAGCCGTATTTCATGGACTCCGAGCCGTCGAGGAGGATGTGCGCGACGTAGTTGGTCTCCTGCTCGAACTGCTTGATGTAGTAGCGGTCCGTGCGGCCGAGGACCTTCCAGTCGAGGTAGCGGAGGTCGTCGCCGGGGGCGTATTCGCGGTGCTGGGCGAACTCGATGGCGAAGCCGTGGTAAGGGGACTTGTGCTCGCCCGCCATGTAGCCCTCGACGAGGTAGCGCGCGTGCATCCCGAGCGTCTCGGCGCGGGAAATCGCGACGGGGTCGAGGAGCGTGGCGAGAGTGGCGGCGTCCATCAGCGGGAATTGCGAATGGGAAATTGCGAATAGAGAATGTGGCGAACGAGCCGGCGGTCAGGCGTCGGATTCGTCATTCGAAAATCAAAATTCGACATCTCAACCGACTTTCTGGTCCTTCGGAATCGCCTCGAGAATCTTCTTCACCACGTCGTCGGCGGTGATGCCTTCGCTCTGGGCGGCGAAGTTCGGGATGATGCGGTGGCGGAGGATGGGGGCGGTCACGGCGGCGATGTCGTCGCAGCTCACATGAACTCGGCCGTTGAGCATGGCGCGGGCTTTCGCGGCGAGGATGAGGTTGAGGCTCGCGCGCGGGCCGGCACCCCACGAGAGGAACTTCTTACAGTAGTCGAGTGCTTCCGGGGTCTTGATGCGCGTCACGCGGACGATGCGCTCGGCGTAGTGATAGACGTGCTCGGCCACGGGCATGCGGCGGACGGTGGCTTGGAGGTCCAGAATCTCCTCCTCGGTCAGGACGGCGGTGGGCTTTTCGATGGGCGCGCCGGTGGCCATCTTCATGATTTGGAGTTCCTCCGCCGTGGAGGGGTAGTCCACGTTAATCATGAACATGAAGCGGTCGAGCTGCGCCTCGGGGAGCGGGTAGGTGCCTTCCTGCTCAATGGGGTTCTGCGTCGCGAGCACGAAGAACGGGTTGGGGAGCGCGTAGTCGGTGCCGCCGACGGTGACCTTGCGCTCCTGCATGGCCTCGAGCATCGCGGCCTGCGTCTTGGGCGGCGTGCGGTTGATTTCGTCAGCGAGCAGCAGGTTCGTGAACACGGGGCCTTGCACGAACACGAACTGCTTGTGACCCGTGGCGTGATCTTCCTCCAGCACCTCGGTGCCGGTGATGTCCGACGGCATCATGTCCGGCGTGAACTGGATGCGCTTGAAGTTCATCGACAGCGCCTTGGCCAGCGTGCTGACGAGCAGCGTCTTGGCCAGACCCGGCACGCCGACCAGCAGCACATGGCCGCCGGCGAACATCGCCAGCAGCACTTCATCGATCAAATCCTCCTGGCCGACGATGACCTTGCGGAGTTCGACCAGGATGCGGTCACGGGTGGCGCGGGCCTGTTCGACACGCGAGAGATCAACATTTTCGGGAGCAGATTGAGCCATGCAAAAAGGAAGTTGAGTAAGTCAGGTTGCCAAGTCGAGCGTCTTCGACAAAACCATCCGGGAATAATTCACCGTGCGCCAGAAACGGCTCCGGCTTGGGGAAGACCCGCGAAAAAACGGGGGAAAACCAGTTCAGATCAGGTCGCATTCGGGGCGCCGCCGCGTCCTTTCGGCTGCGGCCCGAGAGGGTGGGGGGAGCACTGGCAGGGTGGGGCAATTGCGGCGGTAGATGTCCTTGCGGTCGCCCACATCCAAGACCAGCACCAGCAACATCCGGTCACGCACCTCGTAGATGATGCGGCAGTCGCCGACTCGGACGCGATAACGATGGTCGAACCCCGTGAGCTTCTTCACACCGGCCGGACGCGGGTTCTGGGCCAAAGCGTCGATTGCCGCCACGAGCCGCTGTCGCAATTTCGCGTTGGTCAGCCGCGCCAACCATTTCTGGGCGTCGCGGTCGATTTCGATGCGGTACGGAGTCACGCCGGCTCCAGTTTCCGTTTCGCTTCTTCCCAGGGAATGAAATCGGCGCGGGCCAGCACGCGGTCAGCGATCTCATTGTCGATGCGGTCGGCCTCCGCCTGGCTGAGTTTCTCGACGGCATCAAACACGCGCTGCCGTTGGCGGGGCGGGAGCTTTTTGATCTGCGAAATAATTTCGGCGGTGCTCATGGCGCAACTTGTCTGGCAGCCCGCCGGGCTTGTCAAACTCGCAACCCGACTTGGCTGTGACTTGAAAGAATCGAGGCCGCAATTTCTCCATCCAATCGCTGTGAGCACTCCAAATCCAAACACCGCGCCACCTCGGCTCGTTCAGGCAAGGTCAATTTGGGAATGGCGACCTTGATCTAGGACGCGGCCTTCGAGTTTCATAAGTCCAGCACCTTGGGGAACTTGGCGTGAATCAGGGCGTGGAGGCGCTCGGGGCCGCCGCGGGCGGCGCGGAATCGTTGTTGGAAGCTG
>CAMBZO010000357.1 GCA_945872195.1 Akkermansia muciniphila
TCTCCGTCGCCGCCTCCGCTGCGAACAGCGTGGTGGAGAGCTGGTTGTTGCGCTCGTTCATCAACGCGGTCTGGGAGGTCCAGTTCATCGAGGCGGTCATGACCGTGAGGCCGATGGCGGCGAACACCATCACCATCACCAAGGCGTAACCACCGGACCTGGGGCGGCGGGCGAGGGGCTGGGTTTTCATGGCATCGCTTTCATTCCAAGGTGCGCCGCGTGATGCACGTTTGCATCTGGTAGGATTCGAAGACGTTGTTCGTCCCAATCTTCGTCGGAGGGTAGGAGAGCTGGTAGAACTCGAGCCGCACGTTGATGGTGCTATTGCCGGTGTCGGTGGTGAGCGTGTTCCCCAAATAGTCTGCCTTGGAGAAGAGGACGGCGTTGGCGACGTAGGAGGCGATGAGCTGGGGCGTGCTGCTGCTGGAGGTGACGCGCCGCAACTCGCTGGTGTTGGTCAGGTAGTAATAACGAATCCACGAGTTCTGGTTGGTGCCCGGGTAGATTTGGATGGCCCGCCCCTGCAACGCGCCCCCGTTGATAGCGGCGATGAAGCTGTTGCTGCTCCCCGCCCCTACCGCGATGGTCTTGGCGGCGCGAATCTCGTCCTGCAGCTTGCCGAAGGCCTTGCGCGCCGAATCGTTGGCCCCGAGCTTCGCCTGCGTGATCTGCATCAGCTTCATCCCCATGATATGGCTGTAAACCACCCCGCCCAGCACCACCGTCATCAGCGACATCGAGATCATCGCCTCGACGAGGGTGAAGGCCAGTAGCTGGCTGCGCTCAAGCGAAGACGGGTATTTTTGGGGTAGGCGCATATCAGCGGTCGGGTGAGCGGTAGGTGGCGACGGTGTTCGTGAACACGCGGCCGGTGGCGGGGAATTTCCAGACACAATCCACCCGGATCATGCGATGCAGCAGCGGGGCGCCGGTGATGGCGGTGATGGCGGTGATGGTGGTGATGTTCGTGGCGTAGGCGGCGTTGGTGCCGATGACGGGGAGGTCCAAGACGAGGGTCTGCGTGGGGAAGTTGGTGGCCACCAACTGATCCACACCGGAATCCGGATCCCACCGGCACGCCCGCGTCTGCTCCAGCCGTTGCACCGCCAGCGCCTGGGCCGCCAGCGAATACCCAGACCATTCCGCGCGCTTGGCGGACTGCGTGTAGCCGTAAAGGATGCCGGACACCGTCATCGCCGCGATGGCGGTGGACAACACCACTTCCACCAGCGTGAGGGCGGCGACCGACCGACGGCGGCGGAACAAGCTGCCGACCAGTCCGGTTGGAGGATGTGAAGGGAGTTTCACAGAACTGGCTTTGTCGCACCAATCAACCGGCTTTTCTGTTCGGTGAAAGTTCATCGCATCAGGTTGAGAGTTGAGCGGGTGAATCAGACTTGCACGGGAATGCTGGCGGGGTCGCGCCACTGGCCGGAGGCGGTGCCCTTGCCGTAGCCAAGAGCTGACCGGTTGGTCCCAAGAATCCCCGTGTGCATGTATAATTCATACCGATGGCATCGCGCGCGGTCAAGATTTTTGATCGCAGATTTCTTGACGGGCGCTCGCTGCTTCTCCCCAATCCTCTCGATGGCCCACTCGACTTTCACCGTCGGCGACCTCATCGCGGTCATCGGCGACAACGACATCGCGCCGGCGGGTGAGCATCGCGCCGGCTACAACGGCATCTGGAGCCTGCGCCACTCGGCGGGCAAGCGCAGCGTGTTCGTGCCAGCGGTGGCGGGGCTGAACTACGAGCACATCGTCAATGGCGAGGAACCGCCGGACTCGAAGACTTTCTTCGAGCCGCGCAACGCACGGATGGCCTTCAAGGAACTCTCCGATTCCGAAGGCGAGCTGCACCAGCCGCCCACGCCCACGTATCACCTCGAGAGCTGGACGCGCTTCAAGCTCGTCGCGCCGCACTACCTCGATATGAGCTTCCGCTGCGTGGCCCACCAGCACGTCTTCCCGCGCGGCTATATGGCGCTGTTCTGGGCGAGCTACATGAACGCGCCGCTGGACAAGTCCATGTATTTCCTCGGCGGCCTCGAAGGCCAGCCCGGCTCGAACTGGATGCAGCTTTGCACGCAGTTCCACAACCGCGACAGCACCGTGCGCCATCGCGACGACAAGCTCGGCCTGACTTACGCGCCCGGCCGCGATACGCTCTACAAGAGTCTCTCGACCTTCCGCTTCGACACGCCGCTCTTCTACGGCAACCACGACGAGCTGATGTGGCTGGTGATGTTCGACCGTGCGGAAGGCATCCGCCTCACGCATTCGCCCAGCGGCGGCGGCGCGCACGCGGCGCTGAAGACGACGAACCCGGCGTGGGATTTCCAGTTCATCGTGCCCAACCCGGAGGTGATGAAGGAATACAGCTTCAAGGTCCGCACCGTCCTGCGCCCGCGCTGCTCGCGGGAGGAAGTGCTGGAGGAATACCGCAAGTGGAAGGAAACCAAATGAACGCGTCTGATTTCGAGAACTGCAAGCGGCTATTCCGGGTGGCTCCCGCCTCCGGCGGGTCGTTTCTGGCGTCGCGCCGGAAACTCGGGCGGGCGAGCGATGGCTGGTTTGGCGGCACTGTTCCGGGCGGACTCCCGAGCTGCCACTCGTGCGCGACAGGCATTGCCGTGGCACGCATTCAGGTCATGGCCTGTGGATTCCGCGGGACGCCGAATCCGACCCGCCGGAGGCGGGTGCCACCCCAGCGTTCGGCCTCCACGCTCGTCGCGCTTGCGATGCTGCTCGGCAGTTGCTTGCTGTCGAAAGCCGCCACGCTCGACCTGCCGCTGAACACTTGGGTCAAACTCTCGCCCCTCACGAACACTCCGCCTTCTCCGCGGCTCGGCTACGAGGGCGCGTGCGTATGGGATGCGAAGCATCAGGTGATGATTCGCTACGGCGGCCACAACCAAGGCGGCGGCGGTGAGCAGCATTCGGAGATGTGGACCTTCGACC
Source organism: Akkermansia muciniphila (assembly GCA_945872195.1). Lineage (GTDB taxonomy): Bacteria > Verrucomicrobiota > Verrucomicrobiia > Limisphaerales > SXTU01 > SXTU01. The sequence continues at coordinate 2,962 of CAMBZO010000357.1, forward strand.
CGCTCACCGCGAAGTGGACGCTCAAGGAACCGAACGTCCAGCCGCCGGGCATTTGCTGCGGGCAGCAGAATGTCTTCGACCCGCAGCAGGGCCGTTACCTGCGCTTTCCGTCGTTCAGCGGAAGCCACGGCTGGCAATGGTGGCGCGAGATTTACCTGAACGACTCCTCGGTCTGGAGTTACGACCTCGCGGAGAACAAGTGGCGCAACCTCCGCCCGATTCCCACCGCCAGCCCGAAGCCGCTGCGCTGCGCCGCGTGGGATAGCTCGCAGGATGTCGTCGTGCTCTTCGGAGGCGAAACCAGCAACGAGGGCACGCTTGTGTATGACCCGTATCGCAACGCATGGACGCACAAGAAGCCCTCGCAGCAGCCCGAGTTCCGCAGCGGTGGCAACATGGCCTACGACGCCACACG
>CAMBZO010000358.1 GCA_945872195.1 Akkermansia muciniphila
GGCTAATCATTGCGCACATCTTGTCTCGATGAATTATTCGTTTGTACTTGTACTTCATGCATTGATGTATTCTATGACGGGATGCTTAAAACCTCTGCATCCTCGTTTGGTCCCGTGCCGACTCCGCCCGCCGACTGGGCCGTCACCGAATTTGGTCGCGCTCAACTCGGCGACGCGCGCCGCACCGAGCGTCTGCTCATGATCGCCACCGCCTTCGCCCAGCAACCCACCGCCCCTTTGCCGCAAGCCTGCGGGCCGGGTCCCGCCACCCAAGGCGCCTATCGCTTCTTCGAGAACGACGACATCGACCCCGCCGCCCTCCGCCAGTCCCATCACCAGGCCACCTTGGAACGCGCGCGCCACCACCCCATCGTGCTGGCCATTCAAGACACCACCACCCTCAACTACTCCACTCATCCTCAGACCGAAGGTCTGGGCCTGCTGGGGTCGCGCAGTGAAAAAGTCATCGGCCTGCACCTGCACTGCACCCTGGCCGTCACGCCCAGTGGTCAACCGCTGGGCTGCCTGCACAGCGCCGTGTGGGCCCGCGACAAAAAGAAACGCGGCTCGGCCCGCGCGCGCCATCGCAAACCCGTCACGGAAAAGGAAAGCCGCAAGTGGCTCGACAGCCTCAGCGTCTGCCTGGCCCTGGCCCCGCACTGCCCGGACACCACGCTCATCAACGTGACCGATCGCGAAGGCGATCTCTACGAACTCTTCGCCCAGGCGCTGGCGGTGGAGGCAGGGCCGCGCGTCCACCTGCTCGTGCGCAGCCGGCACAACCGCAAACTCGACGGCCAGGCTCGCCGCCTGTGGGACACCGTGGGCCGGATGAAATCGGCCGGGCAATTGAAAGTGCGCGTGGGCCGGCGCGGTGAGCAACCCGCACGGCTGGCCACCCTGGCCGTTCGTTTTCGCGAGGTGACCCTGGAAGCGCCCGGCCGCAAAGCCGGCCAGCCCGCGTTGACCCTGTGGGCCATCGAAGCGCGGGAGACGCGCGCGCCCCGGGGCGCGACGCCGATCCTGTGGCGGCTCCTGAGCACGCAGCCGGTGACGAGCCTGGAGGAGGCGTGCGAACACATCGGCTGGTATGCCCAGCGCTGGCAGATCGAGGTCCTCCACAAAGTGCTCAAGAGCGGCTGCGCGATCGAGCAACGGCAGTTGGAAACGGCCGCGCGACTGGAGCGGGTGCTGGCGGTGGATCTGGTGGTGGCGTGGCGGCTGTTGGCGCTGTGCAAAGCCGGGCGGGAAGAGCCCGACGCGATGGTCAGCGCGTGGTTGAGCCAGAGCGAGTGGGAAGCGCTGTGGTGTCATGTGCATCAGCGCACCACCCCGCCCCAGCAGGCGCCGGGCGTGCGACAGGCCGTGCGCTGGATCGCGCGACTGGGCGGCTTCCTCGGGCGCAAGAGCGACGGCGAACCCGGCCCGCTGACCTTGTGGCGCGGCCTGCATCGACTCCATGATCTGACGGCCATGTGGCGTCTCTGTCATGCCAAGAACCAAAGGTAAATATGTGCGCAATGATAAGCCGTTAAGGGGAGAGGGCCGGGGTGAGGGGTGAGTCCATGTCAGACGCCTCATCTTCCACCGCACCGAGATTTGCCCAACGCCTTAACCCATCGCTGACTCCGGCATTGCCGCGCCTCGGCGCGTTTGCTACACACCACCCACTCATGAAATCTCAGCCGAACGACCAGCCCGACATCCACAGCGAAGATTTCCTGCACAGCCTCATGGCGCGACAGCTCAAGCTCTCCATCGCCTGCGCCGGCACCTTCCTCGTCGCTCTGCTCGCGTTGCCGTTGGCGAACTACTTCTTCCCGGACCTGATGGCGACCCGCGTCTTCGGCTTCACGCTCACGTGGCTGATCCTTGGGGTGCTCTTCTTCCCGTTCGTCTGGGTGATCGCCTGGGTGTTCATCCGGAGGTCCATATCGCTGGAAGAGGCGGAGGTGAAGGAAGTCGAAGAGGGGAAGCGAGTGGCAGGTGGGAAAGTGGGAAAGTGAGAAAGTGGGAGGCTCGACTATGGCAACCAACGCGAAAATCGTTCATCACTGGCAGTTGGATGTGTTTCAACTGGCCCGGGAGGCGGCGCAACAATTTTTCCAACTGTCCAAGCGATTCCCCAAGGAAGAAACCTACTCGCTCACCGATCAGGGCCGCCGCTCCTCGCGCGCCGTCGGTGCCATCGTTGCCGAAGGCTGGCGCCGTCGGAAGTATGAGGCGGCTTTCGTGAACAAGCTCAACGAGGCGGAAGGCGAAGCTGCGGAGACCCAGGTTTGGGTGATGCACGCCGTGGACTGCGAGTATCTCACCAAGTCCGAAGGACGCGAACTGCACCGGCTCTACGACCGCATCCTCGGCAAACTCGTCAACATGGGTAACCGGCCGGAGGTCTGGTTGCTCAAGAAAACTGCAAGCGAATGAAGACGAAAGTGAGCAGGTGGGAAAGTGGGCAGGTGAGAAGACACTCGCCGACGGGCTCCCTCCTCTCTCACTTTCCCACTTTCCCACTTTCTCACCTGCCCACTTTCCCCCTGTAACCATGAACATCGATCCCTACATCCTCGCCTTCAGCGCCATCACCGTCATCGTCACGGTCTGGATGGGCTTTCGCTCGGCGAAACAATCCAAGACCGCCAGCGACTTCTTCGTCGCCGGACGCCGCGTGAGCGTGGGCTGGAACGCCAGCGCCATCTCGGGCGAATACCTCAGCGCCGCCAGCTTCATGGGCGTGGCCGGCATGGTGATGAGCAGCGGCTACGACGCGCTCTGGTATCCGGTCTGTTACGCGTGCGGCTATCTGTTCCTGCTGCTGTTCATCGCCGGACCGCTGCGCCGGTTCGGCGCCTACACGATTCCCGATTTCGCCGAAGGCCGGTTCGACTCGCCGCTCTTCCGCAAGATCGCCGTGGTGTTCGTCCTCTTCATCGGGTTCTTCTACACGATGCCGCAGATGAAGGGCGCGGGAACGACGCTGGCCTACATCTTTCCGGGGCTGCCGTATTGGGCGGGCGTGGTGCTGGTGGGCGCGGTCATCACGCTCAACGTCGCGCTGGGCGGCATGAAAGGCATCACGCTGGTGCAGGCGTTTCAGTATTGGATCAAGATGTTCGCCATCTCCGTGCCCATCTTCGTGCTCATGGCGGTGTATGGGGGTTATGGGAAGCAGGTGGGGTTAAACCATAGTTTAGCGTCTCAAGTATCCAGCCTCGCTCTAGCCACCAACGCGCCGGCCGCAACCGCCTTCCTGAAGAATCCGAATGAGTCCATCCTCGTTTCCCTAGCCGCACAGGAAGTGGCGCCAAAAACTCTCGCATTCGCACCAGGGGTGACCATTCGAGTGGGCGATGGAGTCGAGTTGGTCGGCACGG
>CAMBZO010000359.1 GCA_945872195.1 Akkermansia muciniphila
TGCCCTGCGACCGCGTTGAAGCTGAACTCCACCGCCTTGCCGGGCTGCTCCAGCGCGCCCCAGAAACTCACGGGCAACGCCTCCGCCTTCACCGCGTCCGTCGCCTGCCGCAAGTCATCCACATGCAGCTTCACCCGCGCGCTCTCGCCCGCCGCGCTCTTCACGGACAGCTCGTAGCTCCCGCGCGTCAAGTCCGCCGCCGCCGTGACCTTCAGCCAAGCCTCGCCCGCCTGCGCCTCCGGCAGCAACGCGCCCGTGAGCTTGGGATTGTGGAACGTGACATTGGTCAACCCTGCGAGATTGCTGCCGACGAGCTTGAGCCGCGTCTCCACGCCGCGCTGGACGCCGCGCGGTTCGAGACGTGTGATGGCGGGCACGCCAGCGGGAGCCATCTCCTTGGCCTTGGCTTTCGGCTTCGGGTCAGCGGCGGAGAGCGGCAGGGCGAAGGCGAGAGCCACGGCTATCAAGAGAAGCTGCTTCGTGTGTTTCATGCCTGTTTCACGGATAGACTTGGATGCCCACGCGCTCGATGTGCTCGCGCAGGGGTTGATGCCGGATGAGGTGGAAAGCCTGCACATCGTAACGGTAGGGCAGCGGCAGTTCGTCCAGCTCCGCCGCGATGGCCTCGGTGTGCAGCGCGTCCAAGTCAGCCCACAGCGCCAGGTCCACGTCGGAGGCCGGGGTATGAATGCCCTTGGCGCGCGAGCCAAAGAGTTTCACGGAATGAATCTCCGGGTGGCGCAGGAAGACGCCGCGCAGCAGGGCGAGTTCGGCTGGTTCGAGGGCGGGCGGGTTCATTCCTTCAAGCGTGCTGCGAGGTGGCAATGCAGTTCACCAAGGACCGGCAGGTAGTTCCCGGCGATTTGCGTGACGGCTGCTTCAAATACCGCGAGGTCGTAGGTGTGCGAGAGCAGATTGCGATGGTCGAGCATGGCAATCCACACCGGCCCCTGCTGAATGACCTTGGCGGCGAAGGCTTCCTTGAGCACCTGGCGCGGGGTGACGGGCGCGATGACCAGCCCACCGTCTTCGAGATAGTCCTTGAGCGTCTTCCAGGCGAGTTCGAAGGTGTATTCGAAGCGCTGGATGACGCCTTCCTTCTCCAAGGGCGACAGGTTCGCCGGCTGGCCGGCCAGCGCATCCCGCAACAGCACGAAGGCGCGGTCGAAGTTTTGAAAGCGCTGCTTCCAGCGGGTGTCCGGGTTCACAGGCATACGAGTCTGGTCGTTAGTTTAACGGCTGCGGCCATTCGCTCAATCCAGTATTTCATGACGAGGGCGGCTGAACTACCGGCTTACCGCCACCTTCCCCGGCTGCCCCGTCTTCGCATCAAAGAACTGCAGCGAGCCGTCCAGGCGGCCCACGACGAAGCGCGTGTTACTGGCGGTGAAGGCCACGCCGGGCGCGAGATCGGGCTGCGGGTCCAGGTGGCCGCGCTCGACGAGCTGCGTGGCGTCCCACCACTTTACCGTGCGGTCCTCGGCGCTGGAGAGCAGCGTCGCGCCGTCGCTGGCGAAGACGATGCGCAGCACCGCGCCCTCGTGCGCGAACTTGGATTCGAGCAACTGGTTCGTGCCCTCCACCGCGCCCGCGCTCACGGCGTAGAGGCGGATGCGGTTGTCCACGCCGCCCGCGACGAGCCGCCGCCCGTCCGGGCTGAACGCGACGGTGTATTGCTCCTTCGTCGGCTGCGAGAAGGTGTCGAGGCGCTTGCCGGTGGCGACTTCCCAGAGCTTCACCGTGCGGTCGCCGCTGGCGCTGGCGAGCACCTTGCCATCCGGGCGGAAGGCGAGGCCATACACCGCGCCGTTGTGGCCGGTGAGCGTGCGGACCTCCGCGCCGGTGGCGGTGTCCCAGAGTTTTATTTTTTGGTCGTAACTGCCGGTGGCCAGCAGCTTGCCATCGGGCGAGAGCACCACGGAGTAGAGCGCGTCGAAGTGACCTTCGAACTTCCGCACGAGCGTGCCGTCCGCGACGCGCCAGATGGCCGCCTGTCCTTGCAAGCCCGGCTCGCCGCCCGCCGCCGCGACCCACTGGCCGTCGGTGGAGAAGGCGACGGAGTTCACATTGCCGCGAACGCCCGTGAGCGAGTGCCGCACCACGCCGGACTCGGCGTCACGCAGTTCCACCTCGCGGTAGCGCGCGACGGCGATGACGTTGGGCTGCGCGGCGAAGGCGATGGACTGGATGGATTTCCGGGGCGTGACGCGCGGCGCAATCTTCGGTGTGACCAGCTCGCGCACCGGCTCGGTGGCAATGGCCGGCGGCTTGGCCCCGCCGTCAATCCATGCCTTGATGAGGGCCAGCTCCGAGGCTTCCAACTTCTTCTTCTTGCCCGGTGGCATGATTTTCTTCCCGTCGCGGCCTTCGATGGATTTGATGAGGAGGCTCGCGGTGCTGTTGCCCGGCACCACGGGCACGCCGGCGTCGCCGCCCTTCATTAGCGAGGCGTGCGTTGCGAGGATGAGATTGTTCTCGGCTTCGCTGGACGCGTGACACTCGACGCAGTGCTTCTTGAAGAGCGCTTGCACCAGCGTGAAGTCTGGTGCGGCGGGTGCGGCGATGGCCGGCAGTGTAAACGACAAAGCCAGAACCAGCGTGGCGAAGAGCGAAAAGAGTCTCATGCAATGCACGATAAAGCTTCGATTGAACTTGTTGGAAGTTAGCCCAGCGCCCCGGCGACGCGAATGCAAAAGGCGACTACGCCAGAATCCCTTTCACAACCTGACACGCTTCCACGCCGGTGAGCTTCAGGTCGAGTCCTTGGAAACGCACGGCGAGGCGTTCGTGGTCGAGGCCGAGTTGGTGGAGGATGGTGGCCTGCAAGTCGCGGACGTGGACGGGGTTTTCCACGATGTGGAAGCCAAGTTCATCGGTCTGGCCGTAGGTGAGGCCGGGCTTCACGCCGCCGCCGGCCAGCCACATCGAGAAGGCCTGCGGGTGGTGGTCGCGGCCGAGACTGCGGCCAAGTGCGGCGTTGGATTCCACCATCGGAGTGCGGCCGAACTCGCCGCCCCAGATGACCAGCGTGTCGTCGAGCAACCCGCGCTGCTTCAAGTCTATCACAAGCGCGGCGCTGGCTTGGTCGGTCTTCGCACAATTGCCTTTCACGTTTCCGGCCACATCGGAGTGCGCGTCCCAGCCTTCGTTGTAGATGTTGATGAAGCGCACGCCGCGTTCGACCATCCGGCGCGCCAGCAGGCACGAGCGCGCGAAGGACGGCTTCGTGGGGTCGCAGCCGTAGAGGTCGAGCGTGGCCTTGCTTTCACCGCGCAAGTCCATCAAGTCCGGCGCGCTGGTCTGTAAGCGGAAGGCCATCTCATATGCGGCGATGCGTGTGGCTATTTCGGGATCGCCGTCGAGCGC
>CAMBZO010000360.1 GCA_945872195.1 Akkermansia muciniphila
ACGCGAACGGGCACCGGATGAAGCACGCGTTCATGAAGCGTTTCACCGTCGGCCCGCCCGACCGCGAGCCGCCCGACCCGCAGCGCTGGAGCTATCAAGCCCCGCCCATCCGCACTCGCGAACCGCTGGCCATTGACCTCGCCGACCCGATGGACTCCGCGCTCGCGCTGCGGATGATCCACGTCGTGGATGAGGCGGGCCGCGCCGTTCCCGGCCAGCCCTTTCTCACGGACCGCGAGCGCATCTGGAAGTTTCTCCCGCAGCATTCGTGGAAGGCCGGTCACTACTCGCTCGTCGTGGAGACCACCATCGAAGACCTCGCGGGGAACAACATCGGCAAACCCTTCGAGGTGGACTTGTTCGACGGCGTGTCGAAGCGGCTGGAGCGGAAGACCGTGAAGCTGCCGTTCGAGCTGAGGTGAAGGAAGTAATTAGCCCGAACTCCGAACTGGCAGGGCCACGAAAGGGCGCAAAGAGCACAAAGCAAAGCTTCTGGCAGGAAAATGGCGCGGCCAGAAATAGTCCTTATACCAGTCAGCTCCAGCTCGGCTCCTTTGCGGCCTCTGCGCCCTTTTGCGGCTGAATTTCGGAATTCGGGCGTGCTAAAAACTAAGCACTAATCACTTTTCTTCCCTTCAACGCCTGCGCAGCGACAACTGGTGGTTCACCCGCTTCGTCTGCGTCGGGTCCAGCGCCGGCAGCTCGGTGAGCGTCGGTGAGTCCGTCTCGCGCAGGATGGACTTCACGCGGTCCTTCAATGCCATCCAGCGCGGCCACTCGATGTCCGGCGAGTGTGCGATCTGCCGCAGGATGCTGCGCCACTCGATGATCATCCGGTCAATGTCCCCGATGCCGAGAAAGTCCGTCGTCCAGCCGTTCTTGCCGTCCGGGTCCTTGTGCACGTCTGCCGCGATTTGCTCCGCGCCCGCGCCATATTCCGGCGGCACGCCGTTGTCCAGATAGCCCGTGTGCGTCTGCGGGCCGAACAATTTCTGACACGCGTGCGCGATGCGACCATCCCAGCGCGCGTCGCCCTTTGCGAAGCGATGGCCCGCGTGCAGGTTCGCCAGCTCGTAGCTGAACTCCTCGATGGGCAACGACTCGTCCTCCAACGCTGCGGCGACCGCCAGCCCGTCGCCGGAGTGGAAGAAACTCACAATGCGCCCGCGCCGCGTCGGCACGCCCGCCGCGTCCACGAGGCCGAGCCGACGCCAAATCGTCGCGACGCCCGTGCCGGTGGGGAGCTGTTTGCAGAGCGGCACGCACGGGCAGCGCGAGCAATCCTCGGGGAAGACTTCGCGCTCCGGCGGCTTCCATAGCGCGACGCCGTGCGCGTCCACGCACGCCTTGAGAGTGAGCTTGCCGAGCGAGATGACCACGCGCACCGGGCCGATGCCGACCTCCGCCGAGGGCTCGCTGGAGCCGGCATTTGACCGCTCCGCCGGGGGATACTCGACTGCCAGCACCGGCGTCTGCTCGGCGACAAAACACTTCTCCAGCGCAGGCACCACCAGCTCGCGCCAGGCTTTCAGCGGAGTCTGCCGCGCGTTCCAGTCCGTCAACTTGCGCACCCACTTCGCTAGCAGGATTTGCTGGCCGTTCAACACATCCGCCACCGTGAGCGAGCGGGCGAAGGTGCCGTCCGGCAGCTTCACCAGCGTCCCGCCGTCGCCGAGTTTTTCGACGGCGGCCTCAACGCTCAGCGCAGGCTGGAGGCGAATCGCCAGCGGCGGCGGAGCGGCGGGCAGCCGCAGCGAGGGCCCCGGGCCGCTCATCTTCAGCATCGCCAGCACGCCCTGACCCAGCGGCTCCATCGCCTGCACGCGCTCGGCGGGCACGTCCTTCAACACCGGCCACGGCTCCCATTCGCCCCGGCTGTTGAGGAACTGTCGCGCCATCTTGCGCACATGGCGCGCGCGTTCGCCGTCGGTCTTGAGGCCGCAGGGGGTTTCGGGATTTTTCAGCGCGCCTTCCACGCCGAGCAGGATGGGTTTCGTTGTGAAGAGCCGCTCCTGCACGCGCACCGCTTCGGCGAACGGGTCCAGCCCGGCCTGCGCCGCCGCGCCCATGATGCCCAGCAGCGCGCTCCAATCCACGAGGCCCGACCGCGCGAGGAACGCCGGGCGCCCATCGATCAGCCGCACGCCGTCTTCCGTCACCAGCACGTAGCCGACTTCATCAATGCCCCGCCGCCCTGCGCGGCCGAACATCTGCAAAATCTCATCAGGGCGAATCGGAATCTCGACGCCATCGCGCCGATACGAGGCCGCCGCCAGCGCGACGCTGCGCAACGAGAAGTTAATCCCCGCCGCCAACCCCATCGTGGCGACCACCACGCGCAGTTGCCCCGCCTTGGTCAACGGCTCGATGACTCCCGCGCGCGCGCCATAGCTCAAGCCGCTGTGGTGATACGCCACTCGGCAGCGCAGCATCCGCGCGACCTTTTCGCCGACGAGTGCCTTCTGCTCGGTCGTGAGCGTGAGCGGATTTTGGTTCGGAAGGAAGCGCGCCAACTCCATCGCCAGCGCCTCGGTCTCCTTGCGGCGCGGGGCGAAAATCAGCACCGGCCCCAAATCCTCCGCCAGCGCCTTTGCCACGAGACGCGGCCAGTAGCCCTTCACCTCGCTGGGCACGGGGATGTTCAAGCGCTCGATCTGGACTTCCTTCAAAGGGACGGGGCGGGTGAGATGCCGGACGAGCTGCACCTTGCGCCCGAGCCGCTCGAGCCATTTCACGATGTGGTGCGGGTTCTCCACGCTGCCGCTCAGGAGCAGCAGCCGCGTCTGCGGCGGAGCCATCGCGATGCAAAGCTCGTAGTTCAGCCCACGGTCGCCGTCCGCGAGCATCTGATACTCGTCAATCACCAGCAGCGCTGGGCCATCGCCTCGGATGAGCCGGTATTTCTGCGTCTCGAGAGTGGCGACGAGCACGGTCGCGTCGAGGTTGTCGCTCAAGTCACCCGTCGCGATGCCCACATGCCAGCCGCGCGCGCGCCACTCCGCGAGTTTGTCGTTCGCCAGCGCGCGAGTCGGGACGGTGTAGATGGCCTGCCCCGGCGGTTTGCCATAGTTCGACCACAGCTCGAAGACGAGCGTTTTGCCCGCGCCCGTCGGGGCGTGGACGACGACGTCTTTGCCCGCGCGCAACGCAGTGACGGCCTGCTGTTGCCACGCATCTGGGACCGTGGCTTGGGTGAAGGCGAGTTGTTCGGCAGGTGGTTCCGCTTTGGATGACACAGGCGGGAAGGTAGGGAGGAACTGCCGGTGGCGCAAAGGTGCAATGTTAAGGAGCGCGGACGCCCACGTCCGCAATCCTGTCGCCCCATCCGAAACGCGCTGCGGACGTGGGCGTCCGCGCTCC